>CAZWFM010000086.1:0-2103 GCA_964633185.1 uncultured Bacteroidales bacterium
GAACGAAAAATTATCTCTCAGTGCGATTTATCATTATTTCAGATTACAAAACAATGTAATCGATCCGGATGATCCCGAACAACTCACTATATTGAATAAATCGCTCGCCAATGAAGTTGACTTTTTATTCTCATACAAACCAGCGAAAGAAATAAAGTTTGAACTGGGATATTCATTTGCTTATTCTTCAAAAACATTGAATAAAATACAAAAAATCTCAAGCGATGTCCCAAAAGATGCTCACTGGATATATCTAAGCTGTACTTTCTCGCCTTCGGTGATATTGGGGAAAAAAGATAAAGAATAAAAACAGCTATATATGAAAACTTCATCAGAGTATAAAAAGTATGTATTATTCCTTTAAAGATGTATTCCCAACAAAATCATTTGTATGTATCCGGTTTAAGATGTAATTTTCAAAGGTTTATAATAAAGCTTGGAATTAACTGGTAATATCAATGGATTTCAATACAGACAAAAGAATAGTCCTCACATTGGATGCCGGAGGGACAAACTTTGTTTTCACGGCTATACAGGCAAACAAAGAAATAACTGAACATGTCATACTACCAGCCAATGCTGACAATCTTGAAAAATGCATTGATACTATCGCTGAAGGATTTAAATCGGTAATGGGAAAGTTAAAAGCAAAACCCGTAGCAATCAGTTTTGCATTTCCCGGTCCGGGAGATTATGCAACGGGAGTCATCGGTGATCTGAATAACCTTCCGGCCTTCAGAGGCGGAGTTCCACTCGGCCCCATTCTCAGTAATAAATTTAATTTGCCGGTATTTATTAACAATGACGGAGATCTTTATACATATGGCGAAGCCCTTTCAGGATTTTTGCCTTATGTAAACCAGCTTTTGCGAAATGCAGGAATTGCCAGACAATATCACAATCTGTTAGGTTTTACATTGGGAACAGGATTTGGAGGCGGCCTGGTTAGAAACACAGAATTGATACGAGGTGACAATTCCGCTGCCGGTGAAGTATGGTTATTCAGAAACAGGCTGAATCAATCAACAAACGCCGAAGAAGGTATCAGCATCAGAGCGATAAAAAGAGTATATGCTGAACAATGTGGGATTGATATTCATAGTGCCCCGGAGCCTAAAGATATTTTTGAAATTGCCCTAAATAAACAAGGTGGAAATGTACAAGCTGCCCTGGAAGCTTTCCGGCAACTTGGTATTGTATTGGGTGATGTTCTGGGAAACCTGATCACAGTATTCGATGGCGCGGTTGTTATAGGCGGTGGTATTTCAGGTGCTATGTCATTCATATTTCCTTCAATGATGGAAGAATTGGAATCAAACTATACTGATTATAACGGAAGAAGTTATCCTCGGTTGGTTCAGAGAGTATATAACATAAACAATTCTGAATCCCGAATGAAATTTTTAAGCTGGAAAGAAAAAATCCTGAAGGTGCCAGGGGGAAATGAAACCATAAAATATACACCTGAGCCCAGAATACCTATTGGAATATCTGAAATTGGCACATCAAAAGCGATTTCATTGGGAGCCTATGCATTTGCATTGAATTCCTTGAGTTAGAAGTAGTGTCGTGTCGACCTTAATATTTTGTTTCACAGCCCCACTCCCAACCCCTAAAGGGGCGATCCTTGGCTCGTGCGATGTTCCCTTTAGGGAAGCAAAGGGTGAGTAAAAGAATACGACTTTTGTTAGTTGATACAACAGTGGTGAGAATTATGTTCAAAAGAACACATTTTGTTGTATACCGTCTGGAAATTATTCAGTATTTTTAATATCCTAATAAAGAACTGGTATACATTATCATGATAAGAAAAACAATCCTCTTTATTGCATTGCTTATTCCAGTTAGTGTGTTCTCAATCAAAAACAAATTCAGTTACATTACAACAGAGAATGGTCTATCCCAGGGAAACATTACATGCATATACCAGGATTCCAAAGGTTTTATGTGGTTTGGCACCTTCAGTGGTTTGAACAAGTTCAATGGATACAGCACAGAAATTTTCAATCATATTTCAGATGATACATTATCCTTATCTCATGAACATATCTCAAAGATAGTTGAGGACAACGAAGGCAAACTCTGGATAGGAACAATTGGCGG
>CAZWFM010000086.1:2203-7523 GCA_964633185.1 uncultured Bacteroidales bacterium
ATGCCGGCAATCCTGAATCATTAAATACCAACGCAGTGTATGCTTTGTATATTGATAAAACCGAGACACTTTGGATAGGAACCTATGCCGGCGGCATAAATTATCAGGGCCGATACCGATACAAATTCAAAAGCTATAAATCCAATCCCTCCGATACAAACAGTCTGAGTTATAAGAATGTGACCGCAATCCTGGAAGACCGTAACGGAGATATATGGATCGGAACAGATGGCGGAGGATTAAATAATTTTGGATCACACAGGAACACATTTAAAAGATATCGCGCAAATCCTGATAATCCCGACTGGCTGCAAACCGATGTGATTATTCATATGATGCAGGATTCTGACGGTGACATTTTTATCGGAAGCTATGCCAAAGGATTGACAATATTTAATCCGGAAACCGAGGTCTTTAAACAGTACTTGCCAAATGATTCAAACACTACCAGTATCGGTGGTTTGCATCCCTGGTATGTATTTCAGGATAGTTATGGCATGATTTGGGTCGGTTTATTGGCCGTGGGACTTGATAGATTTAATAAAGAAACAGAGACTTTTACACATTACGCATCCATCGCCGGTGATCCAACCACACTTAATAGTCCGAATATTAAGATCATTTACGAAGATATCGAAAGAAACTTATGGATAGGCACTGAGGGAGGCGGTCTTCACTTATACAATCGTGAAGAAGATAACTTTAAAAGGTATTTTTATGAACCTGAAATTAAAGGAAGTATCAGCAATGACGACATAAGAGAAATATATGAAGACAAACAGGGAAGATTATGGATTGGTACAAGCAACGGAATAAATCTTATGCATCGTGATAGTATCGAATATTTTCAAGTTTATACGGAAAAGCACGGCCTGCCGAATAATGTTATTAACGGAATTTTGGAGGATGATGAAGGAAATTTATGGGTCAGCACAAATGGTGGAATTTCAAAATTCAATCCTGAGGAAATTACTTTCAGAAATTATGACAAGTCTGATGGATTACAAGGCAATGAATTCAATTACACAGCATCCATAAGATCAAGTACTGGAGAGTTTTATTTTGGAGGGAAGGAAGGATTTAATGTATTTAAACCCGATGAAATCGCTGACAATCCGAACATTCCGAATATTGTATTAACTGATTTTCAAATATTTAATAAATCTGTGAAAAGAATAAAATCAAGAAAGCGAGGAAAAAAGTTGTACCAGAGTATTTCTGAAGTTGAAGAAATAAAGATCTCATACAAAGAAAACGTGATAAGTTTTGAGTTTGCCGCACTTGACTATGCAAATCCCGGAAAGAATAAATACAAATACATGCTGGAAGGATTCGATAAGGACTGGACTGAGACATCTGCAGATAAGAGGCATGCATCCTATACGAACCTCAACGGAGGAAAATATGTTTTCAGAGTAATTGGGTCAAACAGTGATGACCTATGGAACGAAGAAGGATTAACCATCCAATTGAAAGTTACACCTCCCTTCTGGAAAAGAAAATCCATTATCATTCTGAGCATGCTCATTATAATATACCTTATCACAAGGTATGTGCGTGAAAGACAACAAAAAGTTATCCGCGATAAAAAAATGCTTGAGGAAAAGATCAAAGCCGGACTGGAGGAGGTTGAAAAGCAAAAAAGTGAAGCTCTCTCAAAAACCAAAGAGTTGGAAGAAAAGATTGAGAATGAAAAGGGACAAAACTGGTACAATGTAGGAATGGCCAAAATGAGTGATGTAATGAGCAAGAACAAGGATGATCTGAAGAAATTCTCACAAAGCCTAATTACAGAACTTGTTGAATACATTGAAGTTCAACAGGGAGCAATCTATATCCTCAATGATGAAGATAAAAGTGACTCATTCCTTGAATTAATAGCTGCATATGCACCCGATGAGGAACGTTTATCAGGTAAAAGACTGGAATTACAGGAAAGTCAGGTAGGTGCATGTTATACCGAGAAAAAAGTAATAAAAGTTGATGATTTGCCCGAAGGCTATGCGAGTATTGCTTCCGGTTTGGGAGAAGCCCCTTTGAAACATCTGGTTATCATTCCAATACAGTTGAACGAAATAGCAATTGGTGCAATTGAACTTATTTCATTTGAAAAAGTGAGTGATTACAGGATTGAATTTATTGAAAAAGCTGGCGAGACCATGACTGCCATCCTAACTTCTCTCAAAGCAAATGAACAGACAAATAAACTGTTTGAAAAGCAGAAAAGTCAAGCTGAGGAAATGTCTTCCCATGAAGAAGAACTTCGGCAAAACTTGGAAGAAATGCAAGCTACTCAAGAGGAAGCTGCGAGAAAAGCAGAAGAATTGTCAATATTTACATCAGAATTTGAAGAAAAAGAAAAAGAATATCTGGCAAAGATTGAAAAACTTGAAAAAGAAAATAAAAAACTGAAAAAGAAGAAATAGAGCCTGACAGACCAAGCTAACTGCTTATGAAAGATTTTATGCTATCATAAAACAATCAATAACCATTTTCGTATTTATTCTTTAGTCCCTCAGAAGAAACAATAGCCAGGAGTTGTATAACGATCCGGTATATAGATAATCCTTAATTTCAGACAATATTCTTATCCGGGAGTAAGTTATTTAATCAACTGAACTATAATACCAATTATTTTTTCAAAATCATGAGATTTAAAGTACTTTTCTGTTTCGTCTTAATTCATACTATACATTCATTTGCTCAACTGCCCGAAGGATTCGATAAAGAAGAAGCAAGAGACATGCTGGCTATTTGCAATAGTTTTACTTTTCTTGATCTGTACAATTCCGATGATGAAATTTTGCCTGCAGGTTATGAAAAAACATATATTTCCGGTGTATTTGGAATGGACAATAAATTTCAAATATTCAGAAAGGGGAATCGGGCAGTAATCAATTTCAGGGGATCCACAAAAAATAAAATAAGCTGGATGGAAAATATATACTCCTCCATGATTCCTGCAAAAGGAACCATAAGAGTGTCAGGAGAAAATTTTAATTATTGTTTTGCAAAAGACAGTAATGCAGCAGTTCATGCTGGTTATGCTCTGGCAATTGCTTATCTGTCCAAAGATATACTTCTTCATATTAACCTCTTAAATCAGGCTGGCATATACGATATAATCCTGACAGGGCATAGCCAGGGAGGCTCAATTACGAATCTGATGAGAATATACCTTGAATATCTTTCTGAAAATATATTATCTCCGTTGAATCGCTTCAGAAGTTATTCTTATGCAGCGCCTATGGTAGGCAATAAAGAATTTGTTGCCGAATACAATTCAGTCATTTGTAGCAATCACAACAGTTTTAATATTGTTAATCCTGAAGACCCGATACCAAAGTTTCCATTAAATTATCAAGAAGAAAATCTTCTGGCGGACAATATCAAAAATCTTATTCTCAATGGGGAATCGTTTGATCTGAAAAAAAAGATTACTGAAAGTCTCATGCTTATGTTTGAAAAAGACATTATAGATTATATGAATGATTTTGGAGTATCCACCACCAAACAATTATCCAAAGAGCTTGGACCAATTGAAATGCCCCAATATGTCGAGGACATCAATTATTACAAATTAAAAGAAGAAATTGTGATAAATCCTGTTGAATTCCCGAAAATTTTAAAAGACTCATCAATTCTTATGAACGATTCGCTGATGGCAATATACAAAAGAGATGGCGAAGGACATTTTATAAACAATGATCTATACATAAAGGAATCGTGGGCATATCAACACAAACCATACAATTATTATGTTTCTTTTCTGAAATTGTATTTTCCAAAAGAATATGCTTCTCTGGAAAAAAAATACTTGTTGGAAAATCTTAAATAATCAACAGTTGAGTTTATAACAACAGGAAAAATACAATAACTAATGTAACCCTTTCCAAAAAATCAGGAAAGGCCATGCACCAATAGAGCATAACAAAGAGATGAACAAAATATAGCTTGTATCGAATTGATTTCGGCAAGGGTCCTGCAGCCACAGAAAAAAAGAACTGAAATATATGAGTCACAAATATTTTGAATACAAATGTTTAACTAAATTTTATAGAAGTGAAAGCAAGTATTGGGTATCAGACAAAATCATTCAGATATGCATTTTACGGATTAAGGTTCTTTTTTTCCAAAGAAATAAAATCGACAATTCATTTGATAGCTGCATTGGTACCAATAGCAGCAGGTATTTTTTTGAAAATATCAATGCTTGAATGGACCATAATATGTTTCTGTATTGGCCTGGTATTTTGTGTTGAAATCATCAATACAGCTATTGAGAATCTTGTTGATTTGTATTCAACAAGCAGGAGTAAAAAGATGGGGAAAATCAAGGACCTGGGAGCAGCATCTGTATTAATAGCCTCATGTACAGCTTTTGCTGTCGCTCTTATTATTTATCTGCCAAAAATTATCAGGCTTTTTTATTAATTTGTATTCCCTTTGAGCATGGAACAGTCTTCTAATCTTCTTCTTTCCCTGATTGAAGCAGGTTAGTGATTCTTTCTATCTGTTTTTGCTTGTTTACTTCCCTTAATGACATGGCTGTTTTAGTGAAGTATTGATGATTAGAAATAAATTTGATCTGCAAACGATTCCATTCATTCCATGAATTCACTTTGTTGTTTTTCTTTAATTCCTTATAGAGGAGTGTGGAAACGGGGATCATATCACTTCTGCCAAGATAATCAAGGTCAGCATCACACATTATTTCTTCAAGTTTATTCTTTGGTTTGGGAGGCATTTGGGTTGCCATAATCAACTCACAGATTTTATCAATTTGCGATTGAGTATAATAAAAATCAGGAAGTATTTCTCTGGCGATAAGCGTGCCGAATCTCTCGTGATCTTCGTACCCCAGTATATGTCCTGAATCATGGAATAATGCTGCGGTTTTAAGTAGCAATAAATCTTCATCATAAACTTCTTCTCCCAGACCAATAAGTTCGACTTGAGTTACTACATCAATTGTATGCTTAATGTTATGATAATCAAGATCTTGAGGTAATTCACTTTCCATTTTGTTCAGCATCAATTCCTGAAGATCGGTGAATTGTATAAGTCCGAATCTTATACTAAACCGTCGGTTTGGAATAATAGTTTTTTTCTGTAACGAGTACTCGGGTCTGATTCCTTTAACATAATACAATAACATATCTCCTCTGTATTTTACAGGCATTTTTGTAAAATACTCACACTGAAATAAATCCTTCACCATCTCATAGGTTGATTCAGAAATCAGAATATTTCCCTTTTCACAAAAAGAACGAATCCGTGTAGCAAGGTTTACCGAATCCCCTTTAATATCGTAATTTAT
>CAZWFM010000087.1:0-7417 GCA_964633185.1 uncultured Bacteroidales bacterium
CATAAAGCTTCAGGTATTGCTGAATACATGTATCCCAACTGAACTTCTGTGCATGGTTGATAATTTTCCCGGTAATTTCTTTGCTGTTTTTCTGAAATTCTTTCAATTGTTTATGCATTACCTCTGTCATGTGTTCTGCATTAAAATTCTCCCAGTAATATGCAACATTCCCTCCAATCTCCGGGAGACTGGTATATCTGCTAAGGAAAACAGGTTTACCAGCAAGCATTGCTTCAATAACCGGAAGCCCGAATCCTTCAGCTAAAGAAGGAAAAAGAAAAGCCCTGCAGTTTCTATATAGCCAGTACTTTTCTTCATCATTTATTTCCCCCGGTAATATCACCCTTCCTTTCAGGTTGTTGCTGGAGGTTAATGCTTCTATCTTTTTTGCATAGGAAGATTCTTTCGTGCCTGCAATAACCAGCTTCATATTAGGAAAAGAATGCATGAGGGGAATCAATACATGAAAGTTTTTCTTTGGATTGAGAATTCCAATGGTGAAAAAGAAATTCGTATCTTCAAGATAATCCGGCATCTTTGCCCCGGGGAAAACAGATAATTCAACTCCGTTATGGATAGTATAAACCGGTTTGTTTTTTGTATTAAAATGCAATAATACTTGTTGCTTTGTATATTCAGAGATTACTGTCAGCACATCTGCCTTATCGATATTCTTCCTCAGCTTATTCATGTATTTGTTCGCTTTGGCAGTTTTTTTTTCGATCAGAAAATTAAGATCATGAATGGTCAGAACATGCAGGGAATGTTTTGAGGGTTTGTGCGATGGGAATTGATGCAAACTATGCCAGAGATCATATTTTTTATTGAATCCGGGAAAATATCTTTTTTGCCAGTTAACAGGAACAAATGTATAATTGTCACCGATCTGAATATCACTTTTACCCAGAAAATAGAGTTCATGCCTTTGAGAAATTGCATTGCAAAGGTGTTTTGCAAAATTATAAGAAAATTGACCCAGTCCCGAATAGATCTCATTTGTTTTATAGATATCAATCAGTATGGATGGCATAGTTTCCTGCTCATGAATGATGGTTGTTCCTGGCAAAGATGCATTTTTTGCACAAGAAAAAATAATGTTGAAAACTTAATTAGCAGAGATAATGAATTTCAGGATGAATGTTAATCTGAAGGTAAAATTCCATGGGTGTAACCAATTCTATGAAATATTTATTATGTTTAGTAACTTATTCATATACTTATTGAAGAGGGAAAAGGATAATGATCCGATCTTCTGTCAAAAGGCATTGAATAAATTTCAACAGACTACATCTGCAAAGCCATATGTGGAATGATATCATTGAACTCCGGATATTTCTATTACAGCTTTAGAATGGATGAACTATGATTAGCAGGATTTATTTTACCGGGTTCTTCATATTTTTAATTACCAATTTGTTTTCTCAGATTGAGGAGATTAAATTCAACCATCTTTCTGTTGATGAAGGATTATCACAAAATTGGGTCAGGTGTATCTATCAGGATAAATATGGTTTTATGTGGTTTGGGACAGGTGATGGATTGAACCGGTATGATGGATATAACTTTGAATCATACTGCCAAAACTTTAAAGAAAAAAACAGCATATCCAACAACAATATAAAGGTAATATATGAAGATTCAGCGGGTGAATTATGGATAGGAACACAGGGCGGTTTAAATTTATATGACCGTGTTCATGATGAATTTATACCTCTTGATTACACACTCCAATATTCAATTGAGGCTATATGCGAGCTGGAGAATGGAGATATATTGATCGGAGCGCCCGAAGGATTATTCCTGTTAAATCCAAAGGATTTATCATTTCAGGAAATATTTAATCATCTCTATGTTAATGTCATACTCAGAGATCAGTTGGGAAATATATGGCTTGGAACATATAGCGGGTTGCATTTATTTAATTTAAAAGATTTTGGTTATGTTACTTTCAGGAACAATAAACATGAGAAGAATAGTATAAGTGACAACATTATCAGGTCTATTGTGCAGGATTCACAGGGACATATCTGGATTGGCACGAATTCAAGAGGGCTTAGCCTGATGAGCTATCGTGAAGAAGACCCATTTCATCCTGAATTCATGAACTACTCAAATGAACCTGAGAAACCTGAAAGCATAAATCAGGGAGCTGTTCTTACATTGCTGGATGACAGGAAAGGTCATTTATGGATTGGTATTGAAAATGGTGGTTTGGATGTGATCGATCTGAGAAATTTCAATGGGAACCATTGCATATTCCGGCATTTTACTCATAATCCCTCAGATAATTCGACGATATCCAACAATTCAATCCATTCTCTTTTTTTAGATGAAGAGGAAACGGTTTGGGTTGGTACTTATGGCAGGGGGTTGAGTTTTTACAATAGCCTTTTGCACAAATTTTCCCATTATAAGCAAATACCAAATGATAAAAATAGTCTGAACAACAATCACGTAAATGTTATTTACGAGGAAGATGATTACTTATGGATAGGTACAGAAGGGGGTTTAAACAGACTCGATAAACAAACCAACATATTTGAACACTTTGTCCATGATGATAGAAATGAAAAATCAATAGGTTCAAATGCTGTTTGGGCAATATACAGAGATAGTCGTGGAAATCTCTGGATAGGCACCTGGGCTGGGGGGTTGAATTTATTCCATGAAGATGCAAAAAGCTTTACAAGGTTTCTGCATGATGAAGAGGACGAAACAACCATTGGAGGGAATAATATTTTTGGGATTACTGAAGACAATGATGGGTTTTTATGGATTGCCTCAATGCAAGGCGGGCTGAACAGGTATAATTATGAAACAAATACGTTTACAAAATATGTAATTCATGAAACGCAGAACAGCATTTCAAACAACTGGGTAAGAACCTTGCTGGTTAGCAGCAAGGATGAGATATGGTTATCAACAACCAGGGCCGTTGATGTTTTGAATAAAAAAACAGGGAAGTTCATAAGTTATACGCATGATAAATCTGATGCATCCAGTATAAGTTATAACGGTGCAGTAGTTATCTATGAAGATAGCCACCAGAACATCTGGATAGGTACTGAGAGCGGTTTGAATCTTTACCATAGAGAAGACAGTACATTTTCACATTATTTTAAAGAAGACGGATTACCAAATGATGTTATCAGGGGTATTTGTGAAGATGATAAAGGAAATCTTTGGTTAAGTACGAATTATGGTCTTTCCAAGTTTATTGACGGTACAAATCATCCTGAAAATCCTGAATTCAGGAATTATGATGTTCATGATGGTTTGCAGGGAAATGAATTTAACCGGCGGTCTTTTTTCAAAGGGAAAGATGGGAAGTTATATTTTGGCGGGACCAATGGATTCAATGTATTTTATCCGGACAGCATTATGGATAATTTATTTATCCCTGATATTGTTTTTACCAACTTTTACATTCACAATCGACCAATTCAAATTGGTAAAAAGAATTCTCCTCTCAAACAAAATATCATTACAGCCAAAGAGATTACTCTACTGAGAAGACATTCTGTATTTACAATAGAATTTACGGCATTAAATTACATTTCTCCTGAAAAAAACAATTATGCTTTTATGCTTGAAGGATTTGAAAAAAAATGGAATGATGTAGGCACACAAAATACAGCTACTTATACAAATCTGGATCCGGGCAAGTATGTTTTTAGAGTCAAAGCTTCGAATAATGATGGGTATTGGAATAAGCAGGGATCAGCTATTATTATTAAGATATTGCCAGCATGGTGGCAAACCTGGTGGGCTAAAACATTTTACGCACTGTTAATACTATTGGCACTATACTTTTTCAGAAAATATACATTAATATCAGTGAATTTTAAAAATCAACTTTGGAAAGAGCATCTGCAGAGAGAGAAAACCGAAGAACTGAACCGGATGAAGATCAAATTCTTCACGAATATTTCACATGAATTGCGAACCCCGCTTACCCTTATTTCCGGGCCCATAGAACAACTTATCAATAAAGGTTTAAGATCGAAAGAACTGGAATTGATGAAACGCAATGTTTTTCAACTTAGAAAGTTGGTGGATCAGATCCTGGACTTTAGAAAGATAGATAGTGAGGCTATGCCTGTAAAAATGAAGGAAAATGATATTGTGGGATGTATTAAGCAGACTTTATTTGGTTTTTACGATTATGCTGAACAAAAAGGCATCAAAGTGATTTTCAGGTCAGGAATTCAAAAATTGAGAATGAATTTTGACAAAGAAAAAATAGATAAGATCGTTACAAATCTTTTGATGAATGCGTTGAATTATACACAATCAGGAGGAACAGTATCTATCAATTTAACCATTCATGATCAAACACTGTCAGAGGATGAAATTCATTTGTTAATTGAAATTTCAGATACAGGAAAAGGAATTTCAAAACTGGAAGTTGCCAAAATATTTAATAGATACTATACCTCTGATAATCAGAATGACACTTTGGTTGGAACAGGCATAGGATTGCATTTAACCAAAAGTCTGGTGGAAATGCATGGTGGTGAAATTAGTGTAAAAAGCAAAGAAGATGAGGGGACCGTATTCACTGTTATGCTCCCTGCAAAAAGGGACAAGCTTGAAGTTACCCGGAAGGAAATTGTATTGCAGAACAATATATCTGAGAAGAACATAAAGAAGAACGTTCGAGATCAAAAATTAAACAATGAATCATACAAAAAGACAATAATAGTCATCGACGATAACATTGATATCTGTTCCTTTATTGAAAATATTCTGAATGAGGAATTCAATATTATTAAGGAAAATAATCCTGAACATGGTATCGGATTAATTCTCAAACATATGCCTGATCTTGTTATTAGTGATGTAATGATGCCGGGAGTCGATGGATTTGTATTGTGTGAAAAGATTAAATCAGATATCAGGATCAGTCATATTCCTGTTATTTTATTAACTGCTAAGGCCACTGTTGAGGATCATATTCTGGGTTTTGATACAGGTGCAGATGAATACATTTACAAACCATTCGATATTAAACTTCTTCGCTCGAGGGTCAGGAATCTGATACGTCAAAAAGAGGTTCTGAGGAAACATTTAATTGGTATTGATGGGAAAATGAATTCTAATACTTCGATTAATTCCCTGGATAAGTCATTTATGGATAAAATTTTTGATATTATAATTTCTAATCATCATAATCCTGATTTTACAGTAAATAGAATCATTAATGAAATTGGAATGAGTCGAAGTGTTTTTTATAAGAAATTCAAAGCACTGTCAAATATTTCAATACACGAATTAATAAAACAATTTCGATTAAAGAAAGCCTCTGAGCTGATGAATGATAATTCTTTAACAATTGCGGAAGTTGCCTATCAATCAGGGTTTAATGATCCTTCTTATTTTAGCAGAGTATTCAAAGAGACTTACCAGATTACGCCAAAAGATTATATTCTTCAGAAAAGCAATACGAGCGGATAATTTTTTTTGAGATACTATTTTTCATAAATAGCATATCAGATATTAAAAATCGGGACGAATTATGAAACAGAGACAAATCTCCCATTTTTCAGGACGATTTTCCTAGTTAATCTGGTAGTTCCGTTCTTAACTTTAAAAAGTTAATGAATACCTTAATCATTGAATTCTGCCAAACCAAAACCGATATTCACTTCTAAGTTATTTTATAGAGTTGCTTATTTCTTATTGGTAACAGGTTTAGAAAAAAATATTATCAATTGATGAAGGACAGATTTAAGAAATGGAGTACTTCATTAATTTTCTTTCAACTGTAGTTGTGGTGGGGAGTCTGAAAGGGCTTCCCCTTTTTTTCTGACTATCTGGGCAAACCTGTTTTACTTAGTTGTAATGAAAGATTTTCAGGCTTTCAATGAACTGGTATCATCGTAGTTTTACCATTTTTCTAAGGATATATTTTTACGGGGAAAAGGAAGGGATGATCTTTTATTAAACAAACGGATTTTTCGTGTTATTGCCTTCACATAACCGGAAGTTGTCAGTAATCATTTTGCTAAATATCTTTTAATAAATTTTAAGAGGAATTGTTTTTATTGTACCTGGATCTTTGGAATAAACTCCGGCTATTTAATTTTTTCTACATTTGTGTTTGTTTTTAAGGTGATTTGAGCTTAAAAGGGAATCCGGTGTACCAATTTATACCAATCGGTATTGGAAATCCGGAGCTGCCCCCGCAGCTGTAAGTCTCATACATGTTGGTTTTAAAAATGCCACTTTCTGATAATCAATCCGGAGGGAAGGCTAAAAGCAAAGAGACAAGCCAGAAGACCTGCCTTAAAAACGGAACCGGTTCGATACTTCGGGGATACAGGTTTCGGGCTCCATAACAGATGGATTACCCTTTGCATATTCCCTGAAAATTTGATTTTTAAAGGTATGAAAGGTATTGTCACTTTGCTTTTATCTGGTGTAATGATGTTTGGTTGTACCACAAAGAATCCGTTTGAAGCCAAACGTAACAAGCAACATCCAGAATTCCATGAGCATGAGATTAAGTATGCAAAAGGATTCACAATTCAAAGCGCTGAGAATTATAAGATAATTACAGTTTTCAATCCCTGGAATCCTCCGGATACTTTATCTTCTTATTGCGTATTTGATACAAATTGTTATCAGAAAACAGGATGTGAATTTCATATCAGACTTCCATTGAGCCGTGTTGCCTGTCTTTCATCGACCAATATTGCCATGATCAGTCTTCTCGGTGAAGGCAGGAAGATTTCGGCATGCAGCGATGCAAAACTAATTTATGATTCTGCATTGTATCAAAGTTATCTTGATGGTTTTGTCATTGATATGGGAAGTACGCATCTTATAAATGCAGAAATGGTAATTGATCATTCTCCCGACCTTGTATTGAAATACATTTACGGGGCAAAAGATGCAATAGACGAAAAACTAATTAAAGCCGGTTTATCGGTAGCTTATAACCTTGAATTCATGGAATCTCATCCCCTGGGAAGAGCTGAATGGATAAAATTTGTGGCGGCATTTTTTGATAAGGATGAATTGGCAGATTCCATTTTCAGTGACATTGAAAATGAATACCTGAAGTTGGTTAGGTTAAGCTCTGTGAAAAATTATAAACCTTCGGTCCTTGACGGATCAAGCTACAAAGGAGTATGGTATACTGCCGGTGGCAGCAGTTACTCTGCAAAATTGTATGCAGATGCAGGAGCAGAGTATTATTGGCGTTCTGATAGCAGCAAAGGATCTATTCCGGTTAGTTTTGAAACCATCATTGATAAACAAGCCGATGCAGATTACTGGTTTGGACCATCGACAGGAAAGCGTGAGGATTTGTTAAAAATTGACAGCAGATATACCAAACTAAAACCATTTCGTGAGGGAGCTGTTTATTTTTTTGGCAAAAAAGTGAATCCTAATGGAGGTTTGGATTATT
>CAZWFM010000088.1:0-7398 GCA_964633185.1 uncultured Bacteroidales bacterium
ATTGTTGAATCAGGCCTGGATATTCCCAATGCAAATACAATTTTTATAAACAATGCTCAAAATTTTGGTTTGAGCGATTTGCACCAGCTAAGAGGAAGAGTTGGAAGATCCAATAAAAAGGCTTTCTGCTATTTAATTGCTCCTCCCCTAACATCCGTTACTCCTGAAGCACGAAGAAGACTAAAAGCAATTGAAGAGTATTCTGATTTAGGAAGCGGCTTCAACATTGCTTTGCAGGATTTGGATATCAGAGGAGCAGGCAATTTGCTCGGGGCTGAACAAAGTGGTTTTATAGCTGACATAGGATTTGATACTTACAATAGAATATTAAATGAAGCCTTAAGAGAATTAAGAGATAATGAATTTAAAGATCTTTACAAAAAAGATGATGAAACATCAGCATTTCGGCAAAAGGAAACAAAGTTCTTTACAGATTGCACAATAGATACTGACCTGGAAATTCATTTGCCTGATGAATATGTGTCAAATATATCCGAAAGAATCCGGTTGTATCGACAATTGGATTCTATTGCTAATGAAAAAGAACTTTTAAAATTCGAAGATGACCTTGTTGATCGCTTTGGCCCTTTGCCTCATCCAACAAAAGATCTATTACAGGTTGTAAGACTGCGATGGGTAGCTGAGAGATTAGGATTTGAAAAAGTTATCATAAAAAATAACAAACTGATCGCCCATTTTATATCAGAAAGAGATTCATATTATTTTCATTCAGATACTTTCACAAAAATTCTCAACTTTGTTCAAAAAAAACCTGCTCATTTCAGGATGAAAGAAATGAAAAATAAACTTACGATCACCATTGACGAAATATCCGGTTTAAACAAAGCAATCTTGTTTCTTACCCAGATCCTTAATGGGGATCAATAGAATTATTTCAATGAATACAAAATGAATTTAGTAATTGATATAGGGAATAGCAAAACAAAATATGCTGTTTTCAACGAACACAAAATGATAGATTTTCTGGAATCGGCTGACTCCAATAAAAAGGATATTGAATATCTCATAAACAGAAATCTTCAGATTCGTCATTGTATCATTTCAAGTGTTCAAAATATGCCTCCGGAAATTATGGATTTTCTTACGCGGAGTTCAATTAAAACCATCCTGTTAAATCATAAGATCTCAATTCCTTTTGAAAATACATACGAAACACCTGAGACTTTGGGAAACGACCGGATAGCTGCCATCGCTGGAGCATGTTATCTTTATCCGAATAAAAATGTTTTAATTATAGATGCCGGAACAGCAATCACATTCGATCTTATAGATGAAAAAAATACTTATCAGGGTGGAACTATTTCTCCTGGTTTGGATATGCGATTTAAAGCCTTGCATCATTTTACAGCAAAATTACCATACGTAAAAAAATCGGAAAGCACAAAAACAATAGGTAAAAACACAACAGAAGCCATCGTTAACGGAGTACAAAATGGAATGATCTTTGAAATTAAAGGGTATTTAACAAAAATTGGCAATAAATATCCTCAACTTGTTGTTTTACTTACAGGTGGAGACAGTCAATTTTTTGATAATATACTAAAAAAACCCATCTTTGCTGTTTCAAACTTAACACTGATAGGATTAAATTTCATTTTAGAATATAATGCGTAGACTCTTTAAGGTTATAACTCTTTGTTATCTCATATTCCCCTTATCAATCTTCGGTCAGAATTACATCAATAATCCTTACTCAAGATTTGCCATTGGAGATTTACTAAATACAGGACTAAGTTATAACAGATCTCTTGGAGGTAGTTCAATTGCTATACGGCCGTTTAACCAGATTAATTATCTGAATCCTGCTTCTTACACCTCACAAGATACAATGTCATTTCTCTTTCAGGGCGGCCTTACTGCTAGAAGCTCTTTAATTAATACAAATCTTGATGAGGATAAGACCAACAACCTTAATATTGAATATCTTGCCATTGGATTTCCAATAGCAAAATGGTGGAAATTCAGCATTGGTCTCGTGCCTTATAGCAGGACAAATTATTTTTTCAGAGAATTCCCTTTGGCTGAAGAATATAATTATCTTTCAATAGATTACGAAGGCAATGGAGGGTTTAATGAATTCTATTTCGGCTCATCCTATGAAATAAAGAAATTTCTTTCAATCGGTGTTAATGCTTGCTATCTGTTTGGATCGCTTGAAAAAGAACGTATTATTGATAATGTCAATCCCAATGCAGTTTATACGAATCCTGATGAAATAGTTGCATTCACAAGTATTCAGGAGAACTATACTGCAAGTGATTTTTATTTCCGTTTTGGATTGCAGGCTTATAAAACTTATGCCGAAAAGCATACTTTTATTCTGGGTGCTACCTTTGATGGTAAAACAAACATTAAGGTTAAAGAGAATTCCATTACCAATAGAGGATTTTTCAGAGCAGGATTAATTTATGTTGATACGTTCAATGTTATAACAGATTCAGTTGGTTCTTTTACAATGCCCATGAAATATGGACTTGGATTTTCCTATGTGTATAATGATGTACTTTTTATTACAACGGAATTCTCTTCTCAGGATTTTAGAAATTCTACAATAAATAAAGAACATAAGAACCTCAGCAAATATAATTCCTGGCGATTTGGAGTGGAATATATTCCTGTCCCTTTTTCCAGCAGAAAACGAGCTTCCTATATTGAAAGAATGCATTATCGTATAGGAGCTCATTTTACAAATACCTACCTTAATGTCGCAGCAACACAGATAAACGATTATGGATTTAGTGTTGGATTAGGTTTACCCTGGAGAAATCCAAGTAAATTATACACATATTCTTCTTTTAATTTGTCATATGAATATGGTGTAAGAGGAACAACCAATCATGATTTGATAAAAGAAAACTATCATATCATTACATTTGGTTTTACTTTGCACGATTTTTGGTTTCGTAAACCTAAGTATGATTAATTTTAAGATCATGAAGAAAACCATGCATTTGAAATTGTTGTTGATTGTTGCATTTATTTCATTGTCATTTTTTTCCTATAGCCAGAAGGGTGTTGAAGACGGATCAAAATACGGGCATGAAGAAGACAGTATAAGGTGTGTCAGAAATTTTTCACTGTACAGAGAATACACACGCCATGGTGAATATAACGTAGCTTACCCATATTGGCAAATTGCTTTCGATGAATGTCCCAGTGCTTCAAAAAACATTTACCTTGATGGCGTTAAAATCGTGAAACACAAATTACAGAAAACTCAAATCGCAGAACGTAAGAAAGAATTGCTGGATACTCTTATGTTAATTTATGACAGAAGAATAAAATATTTTGGTGAGAAAGGAAATGTGAAAGGAAGACAAGGCGTTGACTTATTAAAATATGGAAGAGAGGATATTGAAAATGTAAAAATTGCTTACAATGATTTGAAAGAATCTATTGAGTTCCGAAGAACAAAAACCTCAGATCCTGTGCTGGTTAGTTTTGTGTCAACATCTATTATCCTATATCAGAATAACATCCTGGATGCCAGCAGTACCATTGAAGACTATCTTATGGTATCGGCCATAATTGATGAAAACATGAAAGCAAAACCGACAGATAAGGATCTGCAGGACATAAAGATCGCAATAGGAGATAACTTTGTCAAAGAAGGACCCGGTAATTGTGATACTTTGATAAGTTATTTCTCCAAAGAGCTCCCTGCAAAACAAGAAGATGTTGAGTTCTTAAGGATGTTAACTTCTCTTTTGCGCTATAGAGATTGTACCGAATCTGATCTGTTCTATAATGCATCCAAAAACTTACATAGTCTTTCACCCACATCTGAATCAGCACTAAATATTGCCATTTTGGCTTTTGGTTCAGGCAAATACAAAGAATCTGCCGATTATTATCAACAAGCGCTTAATCTTGAAACTGATGAAGACAAAAAAGCAGACTATTATTTTGGAATAGCTGCATGTCATAGCGAATTGAATAATAAAGTAGCAGCACGAAATTATGCGCTTAAAGCTATCGAGAAAAGATCAGGCTGGGGTGAACCATTTATTTTAATCGGTCAATTGTATGCCAGCAGTAAAGACGATTGCAACTCGTTATCACTTCCGAATTCGATCTATTGGATCGCAGTGGATATGTTTATTAAAGCAAAAGAAATAGATGGTTCTGTTCAGGAAAAAGCCAACAAACTCATCCTTTCTTATTCGAACTATTTTCCGAATAAAGAGGAAGCTTTCTTTCAGGATGTAACTGAAGGGGAGACATATAGTATTGGTTGCTGGATCAATGAAACCACTACAGCAAGATTCAATGATTAGTAAAAGGTTCCATAAAAGTGTACTTCCCATTTCATTTCTTCTCACAATTGGCATATCAATGATGACAACTGGTTGTCATAATGATATGGAAGTAATTAATGCACTTACAGAGGACGAAAATTACCCTTTGCAAACAGGGAAAAATATTGAAGTTCAATATACAGATTCAGCACGTTTGCAATTGATCTTTAAAGCCCCAAAAATGAAAAAATTTCTTACTGATGAAGAAGAAGGTGCTTATTACGTGTTTGAAGATGGCATAGAAGTATTCTTTTACGACAATAACGAAAGACTTGAATCCATTTTTAAATCGGGGTATGCCAATTATTATGAAAAACCAAGTATTTGGAAAGCCAGTGATAGTGTAGTTGCCAGAAATGTTCAGACAAATGAGCAACTTTCAACTGAAGAACTTTATTGGGATCAAAAGAATAAACGTGTATATTCTCATGTATTTACTAAAATTACAAATGAAGATGGAGTTTTTTATGGCGAAAAAGGATTTGAATCAGATCAGGATCTTGAAAATTATAAGCTGATCGGATCGAGTGGCAGTGTTGAGGTAGAAGATGAATAACTTCCTTAAAAATTTGTTAATTTGAAGATAATCTGGTTAATTTTGGCAGTATTCACATTAGGTATAGCCATATTTAATTTAATAACAATAGATTTTAACGCATCATATATGTTTTTTATAATGTCGTTTTTATCGTTTTTATTGTATTTTATCCGACGGAAATTAGGGAATAATAAACCTTCCAAACCTAATGAATGATTTGATGATTATTGCTATTACTTTAATTTTCAGTGCCTTTTTTTCAGGCATGGAAATAGCTTATATTTCTTCAAACAAGCTTAGAATAGAACTGGATAAAAAACAGGGACTTTTTAGCTCAAGAATCGTTACCATACTAATAAATCATCCTGGAAGGTTTTTAACAACCATGTTGCTGGGCAATAACATTGCTCTTGTTATCTACGGTATTAAAATGGCCTTAATTCTGAAACCTTTGATAACACAGTATTTACAATCGCCGGTTCTGGTCCTTACTATCCAGACTGTCATTTCAACATTACTAATTTTAATAACCGCTGAATTCTTACCCAAAGTTGTTTTTCGTGCAATACCGAACTATACGTTGAATGTTTTTTCTATTCCTGTTTCCATTTTTTATTTTCTACTCTACCCGTTGACTTCTGCCATTACAAAATTTTCAATATCTATTATTAATAAAATTCATAAAAAAGGTTACGACTCAAAATTAAGTACAAAAAAAGTATTTGGTAAAGTTGATCTGGCTTATATGATAAATAAATCGCAAGAAAATAAAGCTGAAGAAACAAAGCAGGATAATGATTTAAAATTATTCCAAAATGCTTTGGAGTTTTCTTCTGTAAAAGTACGCGATTGTATGGTACCACGTACTGAGATTGCAGCACTTGAAGTTACCAGCTCAATAGAGGAGTTCCGGCATATGTTTATTGAAACCGGATATTCTAAGATCCTTATTTATGAAGATACTATTGATAATATGATTGGTTATATTACCTCAAAGTCAATGTTTAAGAATATTCGCAGTATTAGAGATCATGTTATTGAAATTTCATTTGTTCCTGAAACCATGTCAGCAAATATATTACTTGAAAAGTTTATACATGAAAAAAAAAATATGGCGGTGGTTGTGGATGAATTTGGTGGACTCTCCGGTATGCTTACAATAGAAGATATTATTGAAGAAATTTTCGGGGAAATTGAAGATGAACACGATACAATAGCGCTAATTGATAAACAAATCAACCACAATGAATTTATCTTTTCAGGACGTCTTGAGATTGATTTAATCAATGAAAAATACCAGTTAAATATACCTGAATCAGAAGATTATGAGACACTTGCCGGCTTTATTTTTCACCATCATGAAAGCATCCCTAAATTAAATGAACAAATTGAAATTGACAATTTTGAAATAAAAATCCTTAAGGTTACAAGTACGAAAATTGATCTGGTACATCTGAGATTAAGACCTTCTTAAAATTTCTCAATTTTTATTTGGTTTTTGTTGTATAAAGCTATTAATTGCTATATTCGTAGCCTGATTTTTCATTAGACTATAGTTATTTAATTCATTGGTCTAATGCCTGTCTGTTGGGCAGACAGGGAACTTATCAATTCATATTTTATTCTGAACCTGATTACATAGTTAGAATAAAATATTAAATGAACGTTTCAAACCTAAAATTCTTATTAAATGGCAATTATACAAAGTATTAGAAACAGGGCAGGATTATTGATTGCAGTTATTGTGGGAGTTGCGCTATTAGCATTCATTGTTGGAGATTTCATCATTTCAGGTGGCTTTATTTATCAAAAATCCAAATTGAATGTTGCCGAAATAAACGGAAAGAAGATTTCTTACCCTGAATACCAGAAACTAAATCTGCAATTTGAAAATATTTTAAAGATACAATACCAGACAAATTCTTTGGATGAGAACATGAGTGCCAGCATCAGAAATCAAACATGGCAGGAAATTCTTCAGAGATTTGTTCTATATAGAGAATATGAAAAATTAGGTTTGGTTGTTACTGATCAGGAATTTTCCGATCTGATTCAGGGCCCTAATCCCCATCAACTGGTTATGCAAATGTTTGGTGATCCACAAACCGGAACTCTTAACAGATTGCAGTTGACTGAGTTTCTTAGCAGGATTGATCAACTTACTGGCGATCAAAAAACACTTTGGGTCTATTATGAAGATATGATCAACAAGGAAAGGCTTTATAATAAGTACCACACCCTTGTTCGACAGGGATTGTATGTCAATAAACTTGAAGCTCAAACAAGACAGAAGCAAATTAATAATTCGGTGGATATTAGCTTTGTACAAAAATCATACTCTTCTATTTCTGATAGTGCAATTTCAACTGGTAATTCTGAGCTGAAAGAATACTACAAAGAAAATAAAGAAAAATTTAAACAAGAGGAAACACGTAATATTAAGTATGTCGCATTTGAAGTAATTCCATCTAAAAAGGATTACACAAATGCTGAAGCCTGGATAAATGATGCATATGACGAGTTTCTTGAAATAGAGGATGT
>CAZWFM010000089.1:0-7396 GCA_964633185.1 uncultured Bacteroidales bacterium
CTCTGGTCTCAAGTCACTAGTTTCAAGTTACTAGTTTCAAGTTACTAGTTTCACTTTTTATTATCTCATCATCTCACTTTCTCACCTTCTCAACTCACCAACTTCCGCTTCACATTCTTCATTCTTAATTTTTAATTCTTAATTACCACTGTTCCACCTTCTCACCTTATCAACTATTCACCTCATCAACTATTCAACTCATAAACTATTCAACTCATAAACAATAAATGATTAACTGATTAACTGGGTAATCGATTAACTGAAGTTATCTAACAAATATTATGTCAGTTGATTAACTTCATTTCATCGATTCACCGATTCCCCGAATAATCATTTTTTTGAACTCCGAACTCTAAACTCTATACTCAGAACTGCCCTATTCAGGTATTAACTTTCCGGTTCCGGATATAGAATCAACAATTATCTCCGGCGATCCGGAATAATAAATATTGCCTTTATTATGTATTTCTACCGTAAGCTTTTCAATTGGATTCACATGCATGTCACCAATGGATGAATTTTTAACAACCATTTCCCTCGATATCAAATCAGAGAGAATGAATCTTGCTGAATAAAATCCTGAAATCACACACCAGTCAGAATACCCACTAAAAGTATATGTTCCACCGGTAGTCCTGTGATTGTAAAAATGAAAATGCGGATTGTTTAGCTGAATATTTACATCAGCCATTTCCGCAGGTACTATCAATGTCAGATTGGAAGTCACAGAATTCTGACTGATCAGTTTACAGGTTTCAAACAAACTCAACTGCAAATAATCAGAAAAGTGCAAATAACATTTGATCTTTTCATAATCCCTCAGAAAAGCACATTCGTTTGAATTGTCAAGGTATACTACCGAATCGGTATTCGTTACTGCTACGTACCCGAGAATTTCATTCCCGCCTTCCAGTTCAATATAACATACAGAATCCTGAACAAGTATAATCTCAAACATTCCGCGAACATTTACTTCCCGGAAATATCCAATCTCATATACCTGGATTGTTTTTTGCCCTGTTCCGTGCCAGCATTTCCCCATTTCACAGCTATAACTCAAAAAAGAAAGACAGATGATCAATAGCATCATAATTGTTTTTTTCATTTTCATCTTGCTTTTTCATTATTCAATCTAACTCTGCAATCAATTCTCCAAATAATCATTTTTAAACAACCTAATAATAGTTACTAGTTTCTAATCATAAGTCACAAGTTTTAAAGTTTCAAATCTCTGTGGCTTGGCTTTCATGGATTTTAATCCAGCCACGAAGTCCCGAAGACTCAAAGAAAACACAAAGTTCCTTTTTTAATTCCATATTACTTTGTGAGTGCTTGGTGATTTCGTGTCTTTGTGGCGAATGTTTCCAAACATTTCAACTCCCAAACAACTCAACTTCTCAACTCCTCAACTTCTCACCTTCTCACCTCATCAACTTCTCACCTTCTCACCTAATCAACTTCTGCCTTACATTCTTCATTCTTAATTCTTCATTGTTAATTATAACCTATACCCTATTCCCCATTCCAGATAATCTGCTGTGGCACGATGTGCCTTGAGTGAAACATTAAGAAGTATATTGTTAACTATTTCATACCTGATTCCTATACGTGAATAAACTCTTGTATACTTATAGTAATTAGCATGCAGATAAGTACCCATTTGCAATGCAATAGTAAGTCTTGAATAGCGCGGATAAAATCCGGCATGAAGACCCAACTGATACAGATCTGATTCTGAATATGTACCGCCTAAATCACCCACTTTGTTAGGCCCAAGTGATTGATCATAAAAAACATCGATACCGGCGCCAAAGGAATATTTCATCCAGAGTACATATTTATAGTCCATTACCATAGTGGAAATAAAATAGTAATTCCCTGAAATCTGGTCATCTGTTTTGGATCCACCAGACAAGATAATTTCAATATTGTGTTTTTTTAGTTTCTTCTCTTTTTCTATCTCCATATGCTGGTATCGGTTTGAAACCAGGTTATAATAGTATGCAGCATATACTGTAACACAATTTATGCCCAGATTCGGCGTAGCAAGTTTGCCATTGGAAAAATGAGTGAATCCGAATCCGGCTGAAACTTCATTTCTGTTATCGAATCTAAATCTACCGGTATATCTGAAGTTAACATACATATTCATTCCGGAGCTAATGGCTATGTTTGTCGGGTTCTGCTCTACATCAAATTTTTTCGTCAGATACGCAGCCCCAAAACCAATTCTATACCACAAACTAAATTTTTTATGTCCTGATCCAAACGGAACATCCATAAATAAAAACATCGCATGCGCTTTTCCGAAAACTTCGTCGTTTCCAAGGGAGGTATAGAAGTACCCTGCTCCCATCCTGGGATACCTGTATAAATTATCCCATCGCCCATGTCCATATGTATCAGTCGTTACATTCAGCTCAAGACCTGAAATTCTTGATTGCACTGAATAAGCAATGGAACTGTGATGAGGATAAACATATCCATAATGGGTTTCAATACCAAGCCTGAAATTATTTATTAATTTCAAGGTATCTGTCGATGCGGCTGAAGAGATTAAAAAACTTGTATAAAAAAGGGTTAAACCAAGTATTACTGCCCTATAACTGAGATTATTTTGTTCAGCATTACGCATTGAGAAATATTATATTTTATTGGTGTTGATATTCCCCGGACAATATTACAATTTCTGCACTAAAAAAAATAATGTATTTTTAGACTCGTTATGCGGATGGGTTGAAATGGCAAAGCACTTATAAAAGCAAATGAGAAGTCTATATTTAAAAGAAATTACAGGTTTTTTCAGTTCTATAACAGGATATATAGTAGTTGGGGTATTTCTGATTGTAAATGGTCTGTTTCTTTGGGTTTTCCCTGGTAACATGAACGTTCTTGATGCCGGATATGCTTCTCTGGATACCTTATTCTTCATTGCTCCATGGGTATTTCTTTTTCTTATTCCGGCTATTACAATGCGCAGTTTTGCAGAGGAAAAAAAAAGTGGTAATCTTGATCTTCTTCTTACTCGTCCCCTGTCTGAATTGCATGTTGTCCTGGCCAAATATTTTGCAGGTGTTACCGTTGCTGTCATTGCTCTGATTCCCACATTTATATTCTATTTATCACTTGTAATACTTGGAAATCCGAGCGGGAACATCGATTCAGGAGGAACACTGGGATCCTATCTCGGACTTTTTCTTCTTGCAGCCATTTATGTCAGTGTCGGCATCTTCGCTTCATCTCTAACAGAAAATACCATTGTTGCATTTGTATTATCCGTCGTATTGTGTTTTTTTCTTTATGAAGGTTTTAATTCTGTTGGCTATTTAAGTTTGACAGGTAAGACGGGGAATTTTATTTTAAATATCGGAATAGATGCACATTATAAATCCATGCAACGGGGAGTTCTTGATAGTCGTGATCTGATCTATTTTCTTTCAGTAATCTTTCTGTTTCTATTATTTACAAGAACAAAACTTCGTAGCAATAACTGGCAACAGATACGATAATGACAAAAAGCTCAATCGGAAATAAATTACGCACGAATGATATAACATTATTAATTGGTATCACAGCCATAATCTTGTTATTCAATATAATAACTCACAACCTGTTTTTCAGAATAGACCTGACTTCTGAAAAACGATATACCTTGTCGAAGGATACGAAACAAATTCTCAGAAATCTTGATGATATTGTATATATCAGAGTATATCTGGAAGGTGATTTGAATATCCCTTTCAAAAAATTTCAGGATAATATTTATGATTTGCTGGATGAATTTAAGATCTATGGCAAAAGCAATTTGCAGTATGAATTTATAAATCCGTTCGAAGGCGAATCACAGGAAATGCAACAGAAAATCATTGGACAATTATATGAAAAGGGACTTAAACCCACGAACATTCACCAACGAGACAAAGAGGGAGCTGTAACGGAAAAAATAATTTTCCCTGCAGCACTGATCAGTTATAAGAGTATAGAAGTTCCACTAAACCTTTTATTAAATAATCCCGGTGCAGGAGCAGATCAGAATTTGAATAATTCCATTGAAAGTCTGGAATACAATTTCATCAGCACAATAAAAAATATTACCAACAAACAAACGGAAAAGATCGCATTTATTGAAGGTCATGGGGAACTCAATGAACTGGAAGTAAATGATATCTCTCGCGAATTATCAAAATCATATCAGATTGACCGGGGAATAATACATGGCACTCCTGGCATACTGGACGAATACAAGGCGATTGTTATTGCAAAACCAGTTCGTCAGTTCAGCGAACAGGATAAATTTGTAATTGACCAGTACATAATGAACGGCGGCAAAGTTCTCTGGCTTCTCGATGCAGTGCAGGTTAGCCTCGACAGCCTGATAAACGGAGAGACAATGGCATTCATCTCCGAATTGAATCTGAATGATATGCTTTTTCGTTACGGAGTGAGGATAAATCCTGTGCTTATACAGGATATACAATGCAACGTAATTCCGGTAAATATGGCTTTGAGAGGCAATCCGGCAAATTTTCAACCTGTTCCATGGTTATATTATCCTCTTATTTCACCTTCCGAAAATCATCCGGTTACACGAAATTTGAATATGATCTATTGCAGATTTGCTAATGCCATAGATACGATCGAAGCCAGAAAAACCATTAAAAAAACTCCTCTGCTGAGCACATCGCAAATGAGTACGACCAAAAAAGTTCCTGCTTTAATTTCTCTTGAAGAAGTACAACATACACCACAAAAAGAGAATTTTGCCGATTCACATTTGCTTGTAGGAATTCTTTTGGAAGGAAGCTTTGAATCAACATTTAAAAACCGTGGTTTAAGTCAATACTTTCCTGATATACCCAGGATAAAAGAACAGGGGAAAGCAACAAAAATTGCAATTGTTGCCGATGGCGACATCATACGAAACGACGTTCGCTATTCTTCTCAGGGACCATCCATACAACCCCTGGGATATGACAGGTTTACAAGACAGACATTCGGGAACAAAGATTTTTTAGTAAATCTTATTCAGTACCTTGCCGATGATAAGAATTTGCTGGATTTGCGAGGCAGAGAATTTAAGATCAGGTTGCTTGATAAAGAGAAGCTGTCATCTGAGAGATCAAAATGGATACTAATCAATATGATTCTGCCTTCTCTTCTGGTAGCCATTTTTGGTATTCTTTTTCATGTCATGCGTAAGTACAGGTTTTCTATATCATGAGAAAAATTTATTTCATACTGGTTATTTTGATTGTTTCCGGACTTGCTGCCTTATACCTCCATCAGCACAGATCATCAACATTCTATTCTCGCGATACCGGTTTTAATCTACCTGACCAAAATAAAATCGACCGCATCAATATTGCATCCGGTATAAAAATTCTTAGCATAGTTCATGTAGACGGAAGCTGGAGTATTGACAATGAGCCGGTAAACCAGGAGAGGATATCAGATCTGCTTGTTCTGGCTTCAAAACTTGAAGTTAAATCGCCGGCTGCAAAAAGTGATGAAAAAGAATTAACAGAAAAGTTAAAGTCAGGTACGAAAATATCGTATTATTCCGGAAAAAAATTAATCCGATCTTATCGTATCTGCAAATGGAATTGGCAGCTTTTTGCATGCCTGCACAAATCAGATAAAATATTTCAGGTTGAGGCAAGAGGATACCCAAATGTTGATCTGACAAAAGTAATGAATACCGATATTTCATATTGGCTTGACCATAAGATATTTAGTATACAGCCTGAAAATATCCGTCTTGTTAAAATTCAATATCCCGGAAATCCGAACAATGATTTTGTTCTGAAGCAGATCGAACCTGGCAAATACCAACTTTCAGATCAAAACAACATCATCATTTCATCTGCCGATAAGGAGTTGATGATTCTCTATCTGCATTTCTTTCAAAACATAGGATCGCAACCTGTTCAGGATTATGAAAAACAAGATACTTCTAACCTGAAAGAACCATTTTTCAACCTGGTTGTTGAAACAAATAATAAGGATGTAATTGAATTAACAGGTTACCGGAAAAATGACCGGGCAACCAACCAATTAGACATAGTGGATTTTTTTGGAAAACAAAATAATAATAAGGTGGTGAATATGAATTACAGTGACATCGATCCTATTCTTATGGAATTAAAAGATTTTCTAAAAAAATAATTTTCTGAAGCCATTAATAGCCTTTTTTTTTGTAATATTGATACCCCTATTAACACAAATACTAGCTTTCAAATTAAACCTTTAATCAATGAAATTTGTAGTTTCAAGTATTGAACTTTTGAATCATCTCCAGGCAGTAAGCCGTGTAATCAGTGCTAAAAATACATTACCAATTTTAGACAACATACTCTTTAACCTTGAAGGCAAAAAACTGGAATTAACCGCATCCGATCTTGAGTCAACCTTTATCACATCCATGGAACTTGATAATGTTAGTGATAGCGGAAGCATAGCCATGCCGGCACGAATTCTTCTTGATACCCTGAAAGAGTTTCCTGATCAGCCGCTTACATTTGATGTAAATACTGATACTCTTGCTGTTGTGATAAACTCAGAGAATGGTCAGTTTTCTATCGTCGGGCAAAATGGAGGTGATTTCCCTCAGATTCCACAGATCAAGGAAAAGGAAAAATCCAATTTCGAAATCGAGGCAGATGTCTTGTTAAAAGGTCTTTCCAATACGCTTTTTGCAACTGCTGATGACGAATTAAGACCGGTTATGAATGGGGTATTTTTTGAACTTTCTCCCGATGACATTATATTTGTGGCTTCCGATGCTCACAAACTGGTTCGATACAAAAGAACTGATGCAAAATCGAATCAGAATGCATCATTCATTCTGCCTAAAAAACCGGCTTCGCTTCTAAAAAATATTCTGACAAGAGAACAGGGAACTATTCGCATTGAATTCGATAACAAAAATGCACATTTTGTTCTTCCTCACTTCAAATTAATATGCAGACTGGTGGAAGGCAATTATCCGAGTTATAATTCTGTTATACCTACTGATAATCCCAATAAACTTATTATTGATCGTTTGCAATTTTTCAATACATTGAAACGTGTTTCTGTCTTTTCTAATCAGGCCAGCAATCTCATTAAATTGCAACTTTCCGGAAACCAGGTAACAGTATCGGCTCAGGATATCGATTTTTCAATCTCTGCTTATGAACGTCTTTCCTGTCAATATGAAGGTGATGATCTTGAAATAGGCTTCAAGTCTGTATTTCTTATCGAAATTTTGCAAAATCTTCAGTCAACAGATGTCGTAGTTGAGTTGTCTGATCCTTCAAGAGCCGGCTTATTATTACCTCTTGATAATGATAATGAAAATGAAGACATACTTATGCTCTTAATGCCAATGATGATTAACAATTAATCAGGAATAATC
>CAZWFM010000090.1:0-7388 GCA_964633185.1 uncultured Bacteroidales bacterium
CAGATCATTATGCAGATATTGTATACGAAACAGGCAGGAAAAATATCAGGAAACTGATAGCTGGCGGCATTTTTTCTCAGGATGAGAAAGAAATATATTATATCTATGCCCAGACATTGTGGGGAAAAACTCAATATGGACTTATGGCTTGTGCGAGTGTAGAGGATTATCTGAATGGGATAATCCGGAAACATGAAATGACACGACCGGATAAAGAAAAAGATCGGAAAAATCATATTCGTATTACGAATTTCAATGCCGAACCGGTTTTTTTCGCCTATCATGACAATGAAAAAATTGACGCTATAGTCAATCGGATAATCACTGAAAAACCAGAATTTGATTTTTTAACCGGCGATGGAGTCGGACATACATTATGGTTAGTAAATCATGATAAAGATGTTGTTGAAATTGAACGTATTTTCAGGGAAGAGATAAAATATATCTATGTGGCTGACGGACATCATCGTACGGCAGCTGCTGCACATGTGGGAGAGGAACGAAAGAAGCAGAATCCAAATCATACGGGCAAAGAGCAATACAATTATTTTCTGGCGGTTCATTTCCCGGCTGGTCAGCTTACAATTATTGATTATAACAGGGTCATTAAAGATCTCAATGGCTGTACAAAAGAAGAATTCCTTAATAAAATACGGGATTCATTTGAGGTTAAGGAGTTTGGTGATAAACCCTATAAACCTTCTGCTTTGCATGAGTTTTCAATGTATCTTGATACCAAATGGTATATTTTAAAAGCAAAAGCAAACACGTATAACGATGATGATCCTATAGATTGTCTTGATGTGACTGTACTTTCAAAAGCATTGCTGGAGCCTGTTCTGGATATTAAAGACCTTAGAAAATCAACCAGAATTGATTTTGTTGGTGGCATCAGGGGACTTGAAGAATTAAAGAAAAGGGTTGATGGTGGCGAAATGGCAGTAGCATTTGCACTGTACCCTGTATCTATGGATCAGTTAATGAATATTGCTGATACAGGAAACATAATGCCTCCAAAAACAACATGGTTTGAACCCAAACTGCGCAGCGGACTGGTTATTCATGAGTTGGAGTAATTAGGAAGCTCGGAGTCGGGGTGCTGGATACTGGTTACTTGTTACTTGTTTATTCAATATCAAATGTCCCTGCCTGTTCGGCAGACAGGCAATAACGAATATTCAATGTAGAAGTATAGTATGTGATACTATTGGAAATTGCCTGCCTGCCGCAGGCAGGGATATTTCTGGTTATTGGGTTGTTTGAAGATGATTAATCGGGGAATCGATGAATTGATGAAATGAAGATAATCAACAGATGAAATGTTTTATATATAGCCTCAGTTAATCAATTCACCAGTTTATCAGTTAATCATTTATTGTTGAGAGGTCTAGGATTGCTGGTTTCATCCGTTGTAATTATACGTATGATGTAAATTCTTCGTCCGGAAGACATACAGTCAAGCTTGCGTCATGTTGTGTGCCTGTAAGAAAAATAATCTGACAATTGGTAAAAGTGAAACACCAATAAATAATATTGTACTAATAAGACTAACTGTATAAGCTTTTTTACTCTCCTTGAAAAATTCCTCTTCAATTTTTTTATAATTGTATACACGATAAAACAAAAGTAAATTAGTAATATATATTATTCCAAAAATTAAAAAGAAATGGAGCTTCTTATATTCCCATTCTGTTCTATTTGCAACCAAACGCAATGTAAAATCCAAATCAACTGTAAGAAGAAATGAAATAAATAAAATACTATTATGTGCAATAATTGTACTATTATATTTACTATTAATTCCCTTAATTGTCTTATAGATACGATAAAATAAATATTTATATATGAACATTATTGTTTTCATTTGATAAAAGATTCCTCCCTATGCTAAGTGTTGAAACAATATACGCTTTATATTAAAGATTAGTCACTCATCCTGGTGCAAATTAATAATATCCAATAGACTAGAATTTGTAAGAGACTGCACAAGTATATACAGACTCTCTTTACTTTTAATAATTAAAATCTCATTTTCTTTTCTCTTACGAAAGGATATGATGGCAGTATTTTGTGAACTTCCAACTACTATGTATTTGCAGTCCGCTAAAATATAGTAGTAAGTATTGTTCTTAATACAGTTTTTAATTTGATAAGGCTTTTCAAAAATTATCCTTACGTAATTAGCAACTCTTGGCTTTAAAATATGTTGTACAATTGGATAATCATCCTGAACAATTGTTGAATATGTTTTTAACTATGTCAGGTCAATTTTATCCTGTTCTTCATTCAACACGGTTTTTAAAGTAACTATATTTAAATATGGAGCTTCTATTACAGAGAATTTTGTGAATGAATCATATTTTACATAAAAAATAGCTCCACTTTTATTTAATTTATAAACAGACTGTACTTGAATTTTATTCAAGCATTGTTCCTTGAAAAGAAAATCAATTTCATTATTGTAGTTTGTAGCTTATGTGACCATAAAGACGTGATTCAATCAGGGAAGATATTACCAAGTATAATACTATTCCTATTCCTGAGATAACTTATGGTATAAATTGATGTTAATAATATCTTTCTCATGAATATTGTCATAATACTATAAATTAAAATTAACTTATTTCATATAATCATCTTATTTGCTTCAATCATATTCAATGCAAAACTTAACTATTACCCTTTCATAGAATCACTAGTAATTAATTCTTAGTTGCTTTTTCTTGATCTCATAACGATGTATTCTTTATATTATATGATCTCAATATGGCGCAAGCTCTGCTTGCCGATATACCTTCCAAAGACATAGCAAGTTCGGTTGTGTAATTGGTGATTCGTGATTAGTAATTCGTAATTGGCAATTCCTGATCTGTGAATTGTTGAGTAGTTTAATTATTTAGGATGTTGAGGAGTTGAGATGTTTAGAAGTATAGTGTTGCTTGCTGCTTTGTAAACTGATTACTCTCCCGCCTTGAAAAAATGCGACTTTGTAACGCAACAAACCGGCCATTGGCTTCGGAAGCGAGGACCCACTCGGTGAAGCTGACGACCCGAAGGGTTAATGAAAATATGTTTGAGTAATGCTATTGCGTTACGAGTTATTTTCATTGAGTCAGCGAACCGATAGTGGATCGCTGAGAAGCCCGGGCCTTGATTCTTTTGCTTCCTTTTCTCATTCAAGGAGAAAAGGAAGTGCCCGTCCGGCATGAGGACATAAAAAAATCGTTCCGTCAGGGAACGAAATAAAGGCCTGCGCGTTAAAGCTTATTTAATAAGTTGAGAAAAACTTGAGACTTGAAGCAGAGACTACCGAAGTTTTAACAAAGACGCGGACACTTGTCGCTTCCCGTGTTAACTATTAGATATACAGCCAATTACATATGATTTTTTGTATAATACGAACCAATTGAATACGAGTTTGTATTATTTATTGGCACATATTGTAATAAGTCGGTTAACATATCAATTTTTTTCTATCTTTGCTGCCGCCAAAAAAAACAACAGAGTGATTTCAGATAATTATTAAATATCAATTCAATAACTCTAAAATCAGAAAAACATGAACATTGATCAAAACATTTTAAGTAAAGAGAATCTGGAAAAACTTAAGTATTTGAATAATCCCAAGGTGTTAAACATTGTGGAAGAATTCACCGGTATATTAAAACCTTCGAAGGTTACGGTTATAACCGATTCACAGGAAGACATAGATTATGTCAGGGAGATGGCTTTGAGAACCGGTGAGGAAAAATTGCTGGCCATGAAAGGCCATACAATTCACTATGATGGGTATTACGATCAGGCAAGGGATAAAGGAAATACAAGTGTTCTGGTGACTCCGAATATGAAAATGAGTAAAGTTATTCAAACAAAATCCAGGGAAGAAGGAGTAAAAGAAGTGCTTGAAATAATGGATGGAGCAATGAAAGGGAAAGAAGTATTGGTTAGGTTTTTTTGTCTTGGACCACTTGACTCAAAGTTTTCGATCTGTGCTATGCAGATGACAGACTCATCCTATGTTGGTCATAGTGAAGATATTCTGTACAGATCAGGTTATGAGGAGTTTAAAAAATTAGATGGTTCCGGCGATTTCTTTTACCTGATTCATTCGGCAGGAGAACTGGATGCGAGGGGAAACACCAGGAACATTGATAAAAGAAGAATTTACATGGACCTGAAGGAAGACAGGGTACTTACCGTAAATAATCAATATGCCGGAAACAGCCTGGGATTGAAAAAGTTGGCTCTCAGACTGGCAATTTATAAGGCTAACAACGAAGGCTGGTTAACAGAGCACATGTTTATTATGGGTATCAAACCGAAAGGGAAAAACAGGATATCGTATTTTACCGGAGCTTTTCCGAGTGCATGCGGTAAGACATCAACTGCTATGGTTCCCGGTCAGACAATCGTTGGAGACGATATAGCATACCTGAGAGAATGGAATGACGGAACTTGCCATGCAGTAAATATCGAACAGGGAATTTTCGGTATTATTACCGATGTAAATCCAACGGATGATCCTTTTATTTATGAAGTACTTACAACTCCCAGGGAGTTGATCTTTTCAAATATCTTAATTCATGAAGGAAAACCCTACTGGCTGAATATGGGTAAAGATCTCCCCAATGAAGGTATGAACCATTTCAGCGACAAGTGGAAACTTGGAGACAAAGACAAGGGAGGAAAAGAAGTTGAGCATGCACACAAGAATGCAAGGTATACGGTCAGAATTAATGAATTATCCAATGTCGATCCCAACCTGCATAATCCGGATGGAGTGCCCATTAGCGGGGTCATTTATGGCGGACGTGATTCGGATACTTCCGTTCCCGTATTTCAGAGCCTTGACTGGGAGCATGGAGTATATATCGGGGCTACGATTGAATCGGAGACAACAGCAGCAACCATCGGACAGGAAGGTGTCAGAAAATTTAGTCCTATGGCTAATCTTGATTTTCTGGTCGTTCAATTGGGAAAATACATTCATAATCATTTGAAATTCGGGGAAAAACTGAAAAAAGTACCTGCCGTATTCGCAACCAACTATTTCATTAAAGAAAACAACAGGTTTTTGTGTGAAAAGGTGGATAAAAAAGTATGGTTGATCTGGATGGAAGGAAGAGTGCACGGAGAGTATGATGCCATAGAAACCCCCATAGGATATATTCCTAAATATGAGGACCTGCAGTCTTTATTTATGGAGATTTTCAACAGAGAATATTCAGGAAATCTGTATGAAAAACAGTTTTCAATCAGAATACAAAAATTCCTGGAAAAGATTGAACGAATGAAAAAGATCTATTCTGACGAGAAAGATATTCCGGAGGCGTTTCATAAGGTAATGCAAAATCAAAAAAACCAACTATTAGCATTCAAAGAAAAATATGGAAAAGAGACTGTAAGTCCTTTTGAGATCTTATAAAACATGAAGTCTGTTTTCTTATCAGACCTCTAATCGATTGATTTAGAGGTCTTTTATTATAAGTACTTTCAAATTGTAAGTCAATCTTTTTGATTATAAATAATTTCCTCTAAATTTGTAACGCCTTATCAATTTGTTCTTTGATTATGTCTTTGATAATCAAGATTTTACTTATTCTTCTTGCCTACTTCATCGGCTCAGTTCCTTCATCGGTCTGGATTGGAAAACGGTTTTACGGTTTGGATGTAAGAGAACATGGCAGCGGTAATGCAGGTTTTACAAATACTGTAAGGGTCCTTGGATGGAAGGCAGGCTTACCGGTTTTCCTTATAGATGTATTAAAAGGATATGTTGCTGTCACTATTGTAAAGCTGACAGAGATTTATATTCCCGGTACTACTGACTTTGTGAATTACCAGTTAATATTGGGAGCTGCAGCTGTACTTGGCCATATTTTTCCTGTATATGTTGGATTCAAAGGTGGCAAAGGAGTGGCTACTTTACTTGGGCTGTTACTGGCAATTCAACCGCAACCAACACTTATCTGTATAGGTATTTTTGTTGTTGTTTTTTTAACCACAAGGTATGTTTCTCTTAGCTCAATGATAGCTGGTATTTCATTTCCTATTTTAATAATTTTTGTTTTCAAAACCACAATTTCTTCACTTGTTATATTCTCGATGATTGTATCTATCCTGCTTATTTTAACACATCAGAAAAACATCGAACGATTGCTGAACAGAGAGGAGTCAAAAGCGAGAATTGTTAAGAAAAGAGAGAAGAACAGATTCAAGTAAGCATATTTTCATTTTCCTGTCTTATCAGGGAAAAAATGAACATCTCTTTGCGGGAATGGTATTCTGATTCCGTTCTTTCGGAAAGCTTCGTCAATTTTAAACCTGATATTGCTTTTAATATCTTCTACACGAAAAGTTTCTATAGTCCAGAAAAACAATTCAAAATTCAGAGAAGAATCTCCAAAATCCAGGAAACGGACAAACGGGGCAGGATCTGAGAATACATTCTCAACTTGGGAAGCACATTCCAGAAGTGTTTTTTTTACGAGCAAAATATCCGAAGAATAGGCTACTCCAACTTTAACAGAAAAACGTGTTCTTTTTTCATGATGACTCCAGTTAATGACTATGTCGTTGATCAGTTTTGAATTTGGAACGATCAGTATGATATTATCTCTGGTTTCCAGTTTAGAAGTTCGCATATTTATTTCCTTTACTCTGCCTACTTCTCCACTTGCTGTCTGAACAACATCATCCACTTTTAATGTGCCTTCGATCAGCAACGTAATTCCGGACACAAAATCCTGAAATATTTGTTGCAGACCCAACCCCAGGCCAACCAATAATGCTGCCGAACTGGCAAGAAGGAAAGTGATCTTTATTCCAATGGTATCCAATGCAAATGCAATCGCTATCACCCATAATACATACTTTATCATCTGATAGATGGCTCTGCTGGTGCCAAGATCAATTCGCACACGTCTTTCCTGCCTTTTGAATATTCTGCGGATAATATAAATCAATATTCGCGTTGCAATCAGGATAATGATGGAGATGAGCACATGATATACCGTAAGCTTAAAACTGTTTGTACTGATTATCTCAAACTCTAGAAATTCTTTGATGTTCATAGTTATGCATTATTATCCAAAGCGTTTTTTTAATATATTCCAAAGATCCTGTTCATTTACGCCGGAAATTAGTTCACCGTGCTCGGCTACTGATATATCACCGCGTTCTTCTGAAATAATAATCACCAGGGCATCTGTATTTTCACTGATGCCAAGTCCTGCTCTGTGCCTCATTCCGTAGTATGGAGGAAGATTTGTATTGCTGGAAAATGGTAAAACACAACGTGCCGATACAATGTGTTCATTTTCAATTATTGCTGCTCCATCATGCAGGGGTCCGTTTTTCAGAAAAATACTTTCAAGAAGTCTGCTTGA
>CAZWFM010000091.1:0-7338 GCA_964633185.1 uncultured Bacteroidales bacterium
TTTCTGAAGAAATAGTCAATACGCCATTTTCTACAGATACCTTGATATCTTCTTTCTCAAGACCGGGTGCTGCAATTTCTATGCGATATTCTTTGTCGGTTTCTTCAACATTGACTGCAGGATGTGATGATCCGTTGCGTTTGGTATCCCAGTTGAAAAATCCTGGCAAATAGCTGTCGTTGAACAATTCATCCCAAAGACTTGGGATTGAATAATTTTTTCTTCTTACAATAGTTGGTAACATAATTTTGTCCTCCTAATTTATTTTTGGTTATACATTTTTTCATTCCGAATTCGCTAGTAAATAATCAACTTATATGCCAATGAGCATATACTGACATAACGGCATAATCTCAATTATTAACATGACAAAAAGACATGTTACCTTATTATTAATAATGCCTGTTGTCAGTAGGAATGATTAATGGTATTCGGTGATCTGTGAACAGTAATCAGTATTCGGTATTCAGCGAATCATGTAATTGTTTGGTTGTTTAATCGTTGTTTAAAGGTTGAGTAATTTAGGATACCGCAATCCGAAATCCGCAATCCGAAATCCGCAATCCGCAATCCGCAATCCGCAATCCGCAATCCGAAATCGTATGATCCTACAACCACTTCCTTCTTTTAAAGAAAATAAACAGGCCACCTCCAATCAGCAATACCACGCCCCAGAAAACGGGATAGCTATGTTTAAATTCCAGTTCGGGAATGTATTTGAAGTTCATTCCATAGACCCCGGCAAGAAAAGTGAGAGGAATAAATACAGCGGCAAAAATAGTCAGTACCTTCATAATTTCGTTGGCCCTGTTGCTGATACTCGAGTTATACATATTGAGCCCATCGATGAGCAGATTGTTGTATACCTCAATGCTTTCTTCTGTCTGGGTGACCAGGTCGTTAAGATCGTTCAAAAAAGATCGGGTTTTTTTATCGACAAGCGGGGTGTCGGATTTCAGCCAGAGTAGTAACAATTCTTTTACAGGCCTGATATTTTTTCTGAGGAAATTCAATTCAATTTTAAAGTAATAGATATCAGATGCAATTTTGTTATCAGGTTTTATGATGATCAGTTTTCCGAGTTCTTCAATCTGGTCGCCGATCTGTGCCATAATGTCAAGGTAATTGTCGATGATAGTATCCAGAAGGGCATACAACAGGTAGTCGCTGCCGGAGTTACGTATCCTGCCTTTGCTGTTGCGTATTCTTTCTCTGACAGGATCAAAAAAGTTTGCCTTTTTTTCCTGGAAAGACAGCACATAATTTTCACCCAGGACAAAGGATATCTGGTCGGCTTCAATACGCGATTCTTTGGGAATATAATTCATGGTTTTCAGAATAAATCCCAGGTTTGTCATGCCTTCCTCGAATTTCGGACGCTGGTCGGTGATCAGGATGTCTTCCAGCAGCAATGGCTGGATATCGAAGATCTCACCCAGTTTCTGGATTGCATCAATATCGTGTATGCCATATACATTGATCCATGAAACGGTTGGCAGACTTTTAAGGTGTCTGAGTTGCTTAAGATCAGTGATGATGGTTTCGGTAAGGTTCTTTTCGTCATAGTCCATAAGGGAAATCTGCGGAGTCTCCATTTTCCGGTTGCCGATAAAAACCAGCGAACCTGGTGCCAGACCTTTTTTACCGGTGCGATCTTTAAAAAAACGGGGCATAACTAATACGTTTGGTTACGTACGAATTTCGGATTTTTTGCCAAGAAGCAAAAGAGAATTTATAAACGGAGCATACAGAAAAAGATGTTCAGGATTTGAGTTCTTTCATTTAACAGTCCTTTTCCTAACGAAATACGCGTAAGAATTGTTGTTTAATTTGTATTCAATTCATGATCTGCCGTTCGCACAAATTGCATTTAGTTTGCTATTGTAAAAGCTAAGGTTTGCGTTATGGACCATGCAAAATATATTTGCCTTGTATAGTATTCGGATATTAACTTCCATTAAACACAAGATATAAATCGCCAAATTTCAGAGCCAGGGATTAATAAAACCAGGAGTTTTTTGAATTATTTGTTTGTAGTCAATAATGAATTACATAAATAATAAATAGATTTGACATAAGTCAAGACTTATAAAACAAACCTGATAAAACAGATGAAAACTTTCTATAGCGATATCTCTAACCGGGAATTTCCGGTTTCTGAAAAAGTATCGGGCAAAACAGTAAGACCATCAATTTTTGATTTAATTCAGAAGGATTATCCACAATTCACGGCGGATAATTTTATATCCGGTAGTGAACTAAACCATTATAGAGAAAAATATATAGAGCAATTTCTTAGAACTCAAATTGGTGATCTGTCTGATTTGGAAAAGACGGTGTTGGTCTCATTGAGAGAAAATACCACTTTAGCGGATAAAGTAGATGTTGAGGGCAATCAAACCATGACCTTTGGACAAAGAATTGCTGATAAGGTCGCTTCTTTTGGAGGTAGCTGGACATTTATTATTTCATTTGGACTGTTTCTTTTAGTATGGATTTCCATAAATATTCTTTGGCTTGCAAACCAGGCTTTTGATCCATACCCTTTTATCTTATTGAATTTAATACTATCGAGTTTGGCAGCGATACAGGCACCTGTTATTATGATGAGCCAAAACCGTCAGGAAGAAAAAGACAGGGATAGAGGTAAAAAAGACTATATGGTAAACCTTAAATCTGAGCTCGAAATCAGAATGCTGCATGAGAAAGTTGATCATTTGATTAAAAGCCAACAACAGGAAATTTCAGAATTACATACAATGCAAAAAGAGATGATGAATGACATGCTCAATCGATTTGAAAAATGATCAATATTTCAGTTAATTATGGCATGTGGTTTATCCCGGAAAACGGATACTGGCAAGGTATGTAAAACTGACCGGGAATTTTAGTGATACCTCTGACAGCAGGAAAATGTTTGAACACAAAAGAAACCAATTACTTCCTTTCTCTGCGTTTATTAAGAGGGTTTTAAAATACTTTGCGTATTCACTTTTTTTAATAGGTTTTGCTTTGCTGATTGGTACTCTTGGTTATCATTATTTTGCTGATCTGAAATGGATTGATGCCTTCTGCAATGCTTCAATGATATTAACCGGAATGGGACCTGCCGCAGATATGATAAGCAATTCAGCAAAACTGTTCTCGTCATTTTATGCACTATTCAGCGGCATTGCATTTTTAAGCACAATAGCGATATTTTTTGCCCCGATCGCACATCGAATTTTACATACTTTCCATATTGAAAATGATGAGTCAAAATAAGAATACAAGAATTATTATAGCCGGATGTGGCTTTGGAGGTCTAACATTGGCAAAAAAACTGAGTAAACTTAAAGTTGAAATCCTGCTTATAGACAAAAATAACTATCATACTTTTCAGCCTTTGTTGTACCAGGTTGCAACAGGAGGACTTGAGGCTGATAATATCGCTTATTGGTTTTAGAAATAAAATCCTGACATTTATCGAGTGGTCGGCTAGTTATTTTAATTATGATAAGCCACTTGGAATAATTATTCCACCATTTAAAAAAGTTGACTAATGCATATTATTCTTGTTTATATCGGTATATTATTGGGAATTTTTATTGAAGGTGAAATGATCATGATATCTTCAATAATCGCAGCTCATCATGGATATCTGAATCTTTGGCTGGTTATAGTTATTGGTATTGTGGGAACTTATGGTTCTGATTGTACATACTTCTTTCTAGGAAGAAAAAAGGGTAAAGTCTGGTTAAATAAAAATCAAAAAATTAAAGAAAAAGCTTCAATTATGGATAGGAAACTCGAAAAATATCCAATACTTATTTTTATCATGTATAGATTTTTATATGGTTTTAGAACGATTGCACCCCTGGTGATAGGAGCAAGTAAAACAAAAACAGGCACTTTTTTATTTTTTAGCGGGTTAAGTACTACTATTTGGGCAATAGTATATTGCTCAATAGGATATGCATTTGGAGAATTGATAAAATCAAAACTTGGTTACATAGAACATATTGAAAAGTATATTATTGGATTACTGCTTTTACTGGGGATTGTATTTATATTCATAAATAAAAGAAGAAGACGGGCTGTAGCACATGGTTAGCAGTAATGTTGGGAGAGATGTCAAGTTTATGCCAGTTATCACATGATCCTCATCCATTGGGTTCAGTGCTCTGGGGTGCAGCAATTCATTAAATTGAAGACTTTCATGGCTTAATCAACCGCTTTTAGCTTATCCTTTTTCTGCATAGGCCACTTCCATCAGGATGTACAATACCTGTTTTTCCGTTGGCGTCAGGTTTTAAGTTTATAATGTTATACCATTCAGTTTTCAATTTGTTGTTTGCTAAGCAATCTGTTTCAGCAATTTCGTTAAGTTAATAAAAAGAGTGCTGTATAGTTGGTATTCCTAATGGGTATTAGTGATGGTAAAGATGTATAGACACGAACGACCGGAATGAGATGATTCCAATATTTTGTCACTACAAAAATAGATAGTTTTCATCGATTGATTCAGACTGTTTGTCTATTTGATTTTCTCCTATTGATCAGGCAGATTACTTTCGTTTCTATAACATTCATAAAACAGCATAAGGAGAAATTGAATAATGTCATATGAAATGAAAGTGAGGAGGTTATTCTTTTTATTCTTTGTGCTGTTTTCATTGGGATAGAATAAAAATGTATTTGTAAATCAGGAATAAAACTATGTGCAATCGGGAATTGAACTTTTTATTGACCTTGGCTTTTGTCCTATCCGTATTTGTAGCCTGTGATGATGGCTGGGAATCGCTATCGCCCCGTTATGAACAAGTTTCGGAAAGCACGGATGATGATACAGAAGTTGACAATAGCGAATATTATGAAGAAACAGTAGCTGATGCGCAGGCTGAGAATTGTGAAGATCATGAAGATGCACGAGATTATAATTGGGACAATGCCGAAGTTATCAATATAGTATTGAACGGAAGTTCAATCACCGTGGACGGAGCCGGTGCAACTGTTGACGGTAGCAAAGTAACCATTGCGTCTGCTGGAACATACAATATAAATGGTTCTCTGGCCGACGGACAGGTAATCGTGAATACGGTAGATGAAGGAATTGTAAGAATTATACTGAACGGAGTCAGTATTAGCAATTCTTCAGGTGCTCCGATTTATATTGCAAACGCTCAAAAGACTCTGATTGTTTTGGCAGACAATACTGAAAATTTTATAACCGATGGGAACTTATACATTTATGATGATCCGGAAGAAGATGAACCCAATGCAGCCATTTTCAGCAAGGATGATCTTACGATCTATGGCAATGGTTCACTGGTAGTTGATGGAAATTACAACGATGGCATTGCAAGCAAAGACGGACTGATAATTGCCGGTGGCACTGTCACTGTAAGCTCGACAGATGATGGGATCCGGGGGAAAGATTATCTTGTGATTAAAGACGGGAATATTACTGTGGATGCTAAAGGCGATGGATTTAAATCCGATAATGATGAAGATTTCACAAAAGGATATGTTTTCATTGAATACGGTACAATCGATATTGTTTCAGGGGGAGATGCCATTGCAGCTGAAACTGATGTTTTGATAGCCGAAGGTGAAATCATCCTGTCCTCGGGTGGAGGCAGTGGCAGTTATATTGATGAAAACACATCCGCAAAAGGAATAAAAGCTGTTGTTAATACAATTATTGATGGTGGAACCTTTACGGTTAATTCGGCTGATGATGCACTTCACTCAAGCGGAAATTTGTCAATTAATGGAGGTTCTTATGGAATTTCTACCGGAGATGATGGTATTCATTCCGACGACATCCTGACAATTAACAGCGGAGAAATCAATATCACAAAATCTTATGAAGGCATTGAAAGTAAAGTTATTACGATTAACAATGGAGATTTGCATATTGTCTCCACCGATGATGGTATTAATGTGACTGAGGGTGGTGGTGATGAATCGCCCGGGGGGCCGGCTCCGGGCGATTATAGCTCATCAGGCGATTATTATCTGTATATCAATGGGGGGTATATTGCAATTGATGCCGATGGAGATGGTATAGATATAAACGGTTCTGTGGTAATGACAGATGGCAACCTGATCATTCATGGTCCCACATCGGACATGAATAGTGCATTGGATTATGATGCTTCATTTAAGATCACCGGAGGATTCCTGGTGGCGGCAGGAAGTTCGGGTATGGCACAAGCTCCCGGTACATCATCAACACAGAATTCATTATTGCTGAATTTTAGTTCGAAACTCCAGGCTGGTACTTTATTTCATATTCAAACCAGTGAAGGTGATGAAATAATTAGCTATACACCTGTTAAAGCATATCAGTCCGTTGTGTTTTCTTCACCTTTGCTTATCAAAGATTCCGGTTATGATGTTTACTATGGAGGCAGTTCAACCGGTTCGGTCAATGACGGTCTGTACGAAGATGGAACATATACTACCGGTACAAAATATGCAAGTTTTACTGTTTCCGGTGTTGTAACAAAAGTAGGAAATACCGGCAATCCGGGAGGCAGGTAATTATACCCCGAATAATAGCACGGGTTCATTGGTTATATTGAATGGATATCTTGTTGAAAGATCAGACAGATAAAACATTTAGAGATCTCTTTAATCCTAAATAAAGCGGCACTTGTTATACAAGAACAAATGGAATGGGAAATGAATTTTCACTAATTTCGGATATTGTACACCATATAAGTCATCCCGGTTATTGAGTCATAATGAAAATAGAGACATCAGAAGTAAACGGAACAAACATTGCTGAAGTTGTTTCAGAGAAAATAGAAATAAAGAACGTTCAGGATGCACTTGACCTTATGGGCAATTGTGATTACCGGGGAGCAAGAAGAATCATTCTGCTTAAAAAAAATATAAGTCCGGAATTTTTTAATCTGTCAACCGGAATTGCCGGTGAAATTCTTCAGAAGTTCTCAACCTACCGGGTAAAACTGGCAATTGTCGGAGATTTTTCAGGTCACTTTAGCAAAAGACTGAAAGAGTTTATCTATGAAAGCAACAAAAAGGGAATGATTGTTTTTATCGACTTAGTCAGCAAAGCAAAAGAAAGATCCTTAAAACACTAATAACCCTGACAGGGTATACAGATCCTGTCAGGGTAATACTAAACTCACTTTCCTGCAATAAGATCGATTTGTATTTGCATTTCATCGTCAACATAACTGTCTTTCAAATCGGCGAAAATGCTTTTTGACATGGTTTCAATTTTCCATTGGGTTCTGTCAAGAACAATAACTGGAGTACTTGCTTTCACAGTTCCATCTTCAACAACTACATTCGCAGCGAAAGTTATTTCCCTGGTGATACCTC
>CAZWFM010000092.1:0-7223 GCA_964633185.1 uncultured Bacteroidales bacterium
GGAAACACGTCATTGCGAGCGGAATGAAATGAAGCGCGGCAATCTGATTATTAAGTTACTATAAGCTTATTTTTGATGATCAGGTCCCGAACCGACCAGATTGCCGCAGTCAGCCTGCGACTTCCTTCGCTATGACGTTAACTCAGGCCAAATTACTGCGATCGTTCCGCACACTATGCGATGTTGAAAATAAAATAATCAGCTGTAAATAACCAAATCCATTTTTATATCGGTTGGTTCTTGGGGAATTGCATCAAACAACTGAAAACTGAAGCATACCCCGATCTTGTATGCTTGTAAATCAGTCAGCAATTTATCGTAGTATGCTCTCCCACGCCCCAGCCGGTTGCCCGATTTATCGAACGCAACACCGGGTATAATTGCCAGGTCGATAAATCCAGGTTTATTAAATAGATCCCCTGCCGGCTCCCAGACAGGGTATTTTTTCGATTTCCTTAAAGAGTCCTTACCCGAGAATTCTTTCAGGATAAGCCTTTCCTCAGAAATCACAGGCAGCAGGATCCTTTTCTTTTTACTCCATTTCATAATAAAATCATGCGTAAAAACTTCGTCATCCATTGACCAATACAAAAGAACAATTTTTGACCGGGCAAATTCATCGAGTTTTTCAATCCGATCAAATACGGCAGAGGACATTTTTCTCTTCTCTACCTCAGAGACCCGGGATTTTAAATCTCCTATCTGTGTTCTGAGATTTTGCTTTTCGTCTTTCACTGACATTGATCGTTCTTTGTATATGGTAAAAGTATGATTTACAAATCAGGAATTCACAGGAAAAGGAGAATAAAGACCGAATTGTTAACCTGTCACATAATTTATTTTTTTTTGCAAGAATATGCGAAAAAGTATAAACCTCAAGAGTATCTCTTTAATGGACCGGCCGGAGGCAAATATTCCGCCAGCAGTATAAGGAGTATATTAAAGCGTGCCAGGGAGGAAGCAGGAATAAAAAAATCCATTCGGGTACATACGCTTCGACATAGTTATGCCACACATATGTTAAAGAAAGGAGTTGATTTACGATTTATTCAAGAAATTCTTGGTCACAAGGATATTAAAACCACCATAATAATAGATACATTACTGACATAGCTACAAAGATTATTCTGATGCATGAGGGTGGAACAATACTGATTAGGAATAAAGATGAATTAATACATTGGGGATACAAACCTGAGCTTGCTTATTACCGCCAGCTTACAACAAGCAGTAAAACAAATAGCGGTGTTGGCAGGTTGCCAAGGTTTTGTATATTTGTTTAAAACTGTCAACGGCGATAAGAACACTGGCGACTTCGCCGCCACCTGTTCTTACTACAGACCATTAGGCACAAGCGGATTAAACCCCTGAACAACTATGAGACTTTTAAAATAAAATAACCATGAGAATAACTAAACTAATCTTCCTACTACTGATTACCATAAATTTATGTTTTAGTCAGAGTATTAAACCACCTGTAAATAAGCTAACACAGTCAGAAATTGAGAATAAATCTATAAGTGAATTATGGTTACTTAGAAATTCAATATTTGCAAAACACGGCAGGACTTTCAAAACTTATGAATTGCATGCATTCTTTATGAAACAGCCTTGGTATAAACCAAGTGAAGAATTCAAGCAATCAGATTTGTCTGAGACTGATTTATATAATATTGATTTGTTAGCTGCTCAGGAAAACAAACTAAGAGAAAATGATTTTTTACAAGTTGGAGAAACAAAGCATATTAAATTCAATAATGTTTATAACAGTTTTCAATATCCCGATTTCAACGATTTCGAAAAAGAAAAACTGAGCAAAAACGGTTTTATTGCTGTTCCTACAAATCAAGACCAGCTCTTTTATATCTACGAGAATAATGATTATTTAGGAGTACCAAGCTTTATCACTGTTGATGCAGTTCTTCAACTGTATCATTTATATTTTGATATGACACTTAGAAATATTGAGACAAAATACTTGTCATCTAAACTTGAAATATTGCTTGACCAATTAATTAATGAATTGGTTATTCTTCAAAGTAAAACGACAAATCAAAATATAAAAAATGCAATTGATTTTAACCTTGCATACTTGGGCATAAGCCAATATTTTATTAAGGGAGGTGAAGTAGAAATAAAAGGAAATTTAAAAGATATTGCTTTACAAGAAATTGAAAACTGCAAAAATCATGTTGGATGGCAACATTCAGAATTATTTGACAGGATGTTTGACTATAGTCAATATATTCCGAGAGGGCATTACACAAGAAGTGAAGAATTAAAAAGATATTTCCTTTCTATGATGTGGTTGGGAAATGCAGGAATAGAAATAGAAAATGAAGAAAAAAAAGCAAATTGTATTCAAAATACTATAAGTAGCATTCTGATTACTAACATCCTGTATAATAAGACTTATCATGACCAATCCTTGATTAATCTTTGGGAAGATATTTATGAGCCAACAGTATTTTATGTTGGTTTAGCTGATGATACAGGACCGGCAGAAATTAAAAAAGCCATGGAAGAATTTTTCCCTTCAGTTAAAATGATAGAACAATTTGATAACTCCGGGAAACTTGCTTTATTAGCTCAAAGCCTACCATCTGAGAAAATTTCCGGACATGGTACCTGGGGTGCTCAAAAGAAACAATTCAGATTAATGGGGCAAAGATTTATACCTGACTCTTATATATTTCACCGTCTAACAAATACGAAAAGGAAAATGCCAAATAGCTTAGATATTATGGCGGGTTTTGGAAATGATAAAGCTAATGAATTAATGATGAATGATTATAAATCATCGTGGGAAGAATATCCTTCATATCCAGATACACTTGAACTGATAATTAAAGAAAATAAAAATAAAACCAAAAACGATTGGACTCAAAACCTTTATTATCATTGGTTATATAACCTAAAGGCTCTTTATGAGATTAAAAACACAAATGAATTGCAGTTTTTTATGACTACCGATGGTTGGGATGTCAAGACTTTAAATACAGCTTTAGCAAGTTGGGCTGAATTACGACATAATACAATATTATATGCAAAACAAAGTGGTGCAGCTGAATGCGGAGGCGGTGAGGATGAAATAAAAGTATGGATACCTGAACCACCAAAAGGATATGTTGAACCGAATACAGAATTTTATGACAGGATGTTATCATTAATGAATTTTACGACAAATGGTCTAGCATCCAGAAAAATGTTAGATAACAGAGTAAAATATATAGGCAACGAGTTTATAGATTTATTAACCTTTCTAAAGTCAATTTCTGAAAAAGAAAACAGAAAAGAAAATTTAAGCCTTGAAGAATACAATCAGATTCAAAAAATTGGTTCATTGCTTGATAATTTGACTTTACGTGTTCTTTCTGAAGATGCATATGAATGGTGGCAAGTAGAGGGGCCTGATAAAAACATGCCTGTAATTGCAGATGTTCATACAGCCGATTTCGACGCATTAGAGGTTGGCGTTGGCAAAGCACATGAAATATATGTTATTGTTGAAATTGAAGGAAAATTAAAACTAACAAGAGGGGCAATATTTTCGTTTTATGAATTTCCATGGCCAAGCTCAGATAGGTTGACAGATGAGAAATGGCAAGAGATGTTGAGAAATGGACGTGCCCCGGAACAACCAGCTTGGATTAATTATAAATCAAACCAAAAGCAAGAAAAACAATTAACGCCTTTATATAAGCCCGACATACCGGATATTCCGGATTCGTCAACTGAACCAGGTTGGAAGATTATTTATTATGACACGGGTTGCTAATTGCATATTGTTAATATTTTTATTCTTTTTTTCTTTCTTGAATTCATTTTCACAGGTAAGCTTTTGTGCCGTTGGTGATGTTTTATTAGACCGTGATGTAAAAAAAGTTATTGATAAAAATGGAATTAATTACCCATTTGAGACTATTCAGGAAATAGTATCCCAACAAGATTTGGCTTTTTTTAATATGGAATGCCCAATTACTGATAGTCTAGACGGTTTTCCGATAAATAAAAGATATTCATTCAGGGCTGAACCTGAATATATTAAAGGTTTAAAATATGCAGGTTTTAATATTGCCTCTGTTGCTAACAACCATACTATTGATTACGGGAAATCTGGCTTTTTAAAAACTATTGAACTTTTAAATCAGGATTCGATTTTTACAATTGGTGGAGGTATTAATCAAAATGAGGCATTTAAACCAGTACTTATAGAAAAAAATGGGGAGACTTTTGCTTTTTTTGGAATGCTTGAGTTTTTGCTTGAAGGAACAATTTTTAATGAAAGTAAACCATATCCAGCATTTGGGCAAATTGAAAAATTATGCGAATTGATACGATTTTATAATTCAGATATCAACAATATTATTGTTTCTTTTCATTGGGGTAAAGAGAATAGTATAATTCCCACTTCGAGACAAGTTGAATATGCTCATAAGGTTATAGATGCTGGCGCAGATTTGGTTTTAGGTCATCATCCTCATGTTTTGCAAAGTATTGAAATCTATCAAGACAAACTTATTTTATACAGCTTAGGTAACTTTATATTTGACAATTCTGAGGAGCTTCAAAAGCAGAGTGTAATTTTTCAATGTATATTTAATAGTGGCCAAATCATTGAACCCAAGCTAATCCCTGTATATATAAATAATTGCAGACCCGAATTAGCATCAGCAGTAATTGAAAGTGAAATATTTGAGCATTTAAGCAAAGTCTCAGATCCATTTAAAACGAGTTTAAGTTTGAATGATTATTCAATAAAAATTCAGTACAATATTGAGAAACCTATAAAAGAGTTAAAATCAAAAGATTTAAGTTTTAATATTTACAATAATAGAATCGTTGCACATAACCAAAACAAAACAAATATTGAATATCACATACCTGACTCAAATTATTTCTTTAAAGATGCCGATATGTTTTTTCAGGATAATGTTGTATATATCTATTCTATAATTGCAAATGAAATAAATAAAAAATCAAGGATTGCCATTTTTCCATATTCGATTGAAACGAATGAATTTATGCAACCTTCGCTTGACAGTCATGAAGATTTTAATCCATGGAAAATTGAGGTTTTTGATATCGATGATGACAATAATCCTGAACTTATTTTAGGTGTTCATAAAGCAACAAAATATTATGAAAAGGTTGAAAACAGAATTTTTGTATTCAACAGGGACAAAGATTATATCTTTCCAAAATGGCTGGGTTCAAAAGTAGGTAATCCGATTATTGACTTTAAGTTTGATGATACTTCAAAGAATATAGTAATACTGGAAGAATCAAAAGAAACATCTAAAAAAATGGTGGTTTCATATCAATGGAATGGATTTGGATTTGATAATGAGCAAATTTTATTTGAAATTGAAAACTTAAAAAATCTGAAAATTCAGTTTCAATTATCACATTATAATTTTAATACAACATTATGATAACGGCACGACATCTTACAAATGATCATTAGTGGCAAGTATGACTCATCCTGAAAAATGACAATATGAGAACATTTACATTTGTATTTTTGATTTTTATTGAATCTTTATCTTTTGGTCAAAAGAAGAAAGTATGTTTTTCATTTGATGATTTACCTATTGTTAGTTATGGGATGAATGATACTTGTTTTCAAAAAGATATGTTCAATAAGCTAATTGAGTTGTTGAATAAAAACAAAATTCCTGCAATCGGGTTTGTCAATGAAAAGAAATTATACCATAATGATAGCATAAATAATTTTCAATTTAAATTGCTTGAAAAATGGGTTAATAGCGGTCTTGATTTGGGTAATCATACATATTCGCACCCTGATTATAATAAGATTACCTTTCAAGAGTACTCCGATAATATTATAAAAGGGGAAATAATAACAAAGGATTTACTTAATCGTAAGGGTAAGTCAATTAATATTTCAGACATCCCTATCTGCACGTTGGCAATACGAAAGCTAAAGCCGATTCTTTAACCGATTTCCTGATCAAACTTAATTACAAGGTAGCGCCGGTTACAATTGATAATGAAATATTGAAGCAAAAAGAATAAAACAACAACACACAACACGATATAAGGCATTGTAGGCCGATACAAACACACTACAGGAATCTGAAAAAACAAAATATGGAGAACAATAAAATAGCTATTAAAACAAAAGATCTAACCAAACATTTTGGAAAAAGAATTGCAGTAGACAAGTTAAATATTGAAATCAAACAAGGCGAGATTTTTTCGTTATTAGGTACAAATGGAGCAGGTAAAACAACGACTATTAAAATGCTGAGTTGTTTATTACAACCTACATCAGGCATTGGGTCGATAATGGTTTTTGACAGCAAAGAAAATCAGCTTAAAATAAAAGAAATTATTGGAGTATCTCCTCAAGAAACCGCTATAGCAGAACATTTAAGTACATGGGAGAATCTTCTTTTAATGGGTGGTGTATTTGGACTGAAAAAGGATGCATCGAGAAAGAGAGCAAGAAACCTAATGGAATTAATGGAGCTTGAGGACAGAAAGGACCAGGCAAGAAAACTTTCAGGAGGTTTGCAGCGCAGACTAAGTATAGCAATGGCTTTAATGTCTGATCCTCTGATATTGTTCCTTGATGAGCCGACATTGGGCCTTGACCCACATTCAAGAAAATCAGTCTGGAATTATATTGAAAAACTTAAAAAGGAAAAAACTATTTTGTTTACAACGCACTATCTGGAAGAAGCTGATTCTTTAGCTGACCATATAGTCATTATGCACGAAGGAAAAATAATCGAATCAGAAACTTCAAGTGAATTAAAAAGTAGATATTCAAACAATCAAACCCTTAAAATTTCGACTGAAAATATAACTGCAGAAATACATAACATTCTCATTGAACAAGGAATGGAGGTTAATAAAATATGATCCGGAATTGAGATAAAATCTAAAGAATTGGATTTATATTCAATTATGGATTTATTGCGGCAAAAAAATGTAAAAATCAGCGGGATACAAATGCAGGAACCAAGCTTAGACGATGTTTTTCTTTATTTAACAGGAAAGGAGTATACAATATGAAATTCTATAGTTTAGCCAATCGAAACATGAAAGAGGTATATCGTGACCCTGTTTCAATACTGTTAGGTTTAGTTATGCCGGTTGCCTTATTGATACTCTTTGCCTTACCAAATGGTTTTCAGCGTTCTCTCTTAACACCAATGGATAGGTTCTCCTGTTCCTTAAATGAGCCAAAATAC
>CAZWFM010000093.1:0-7207 GCA_964633185.1 uncultured Bacteroidales bacterium
ATGGAACTGGATGAGATCGTAGTCACGGGCTATGGGGTCTCCAAGAAAAGTGATCTTACCGGATCCTTGTCGTCCCTGAAGGAAGACGATTTCAACCAGGGCATGGTTACCTCACCGGAAGCATTGATGCAGGGAAGGATTCCGGGAGTTCAGATCACTTCCAACAGTGGTGAACCCGGTGCCGGTGTGAATGTTCAGATCAGGGGAGCGAATTCAATCCGATCGAATACCATGCCTTTGTATGTTGTTGATGGGGTACCTCTTGACATACAGAACAGCTCTCCCGACGGGGCAACAAGTGCAGGGATCAATACTGCAGGCAGTCCGACGAATCCGCTTGGTTTTTTGAACACCAATGATATTGAATCAATCGATGTTCTGAAGGATGCGTCAGCAGCAGCCATTTATGGAGCCAGGGGAGCAAATGGAGTTGTAATAATTACTACCAAAAAAGGGAAAGAAGGGCAGGCCCAGGTTAGCTATTCGGGGTATGGGACCGTTTCCTATTTGCCAAAAAAGATCGATGTGTTGTCAGCAGAGGAATACGTCAGATTCAGGGAAGATGTGTTAGGAAGTACGGAAGATCATTACGGAGCGGATACCGACTGGCAGGATGAAATATTCCGGACGGCATTAACGCAAAATCATAATGTGGCATTGAGCGGGGGAACTGCAAAAACCCAGTACAGGGCTTCTTTCGGATACCTGGATCAGGAAGGCATTATCGATAATTCGGAAATGAAAAAATATACCGGAAGAGTAAATATCACACAGAAAGCGATCAATGATAAGCTGACGATCGATGCAAACATTACTGCCAGCCAGCAGAATTTTAAAAGACCCCCCGTAGGAGGTCGGACAGGCTATCAGGGAGATTTATTACAGAATGCAATTATGGCGAATCCGACAATGCCTGTTTATTCCGACACGGGTTACTTTCAAACTACGCTCACAAAAAGGAATCCCAGGGCCATGCTTGATCTGATCGACGATGAAACAAAGGAGAACAGGATCCTTGGAAATGTAACAGGGGCACTTGAGATCATTGACGGTTTGGTACTGAAAGTGAATGTTGGAATGGACAATACGGTTGCTGTCAGGCGCATCAACCAGAGTCAGCAACTGATCTACCTGAGTTCTCAGGGTGGATCGGGAGACATCAATAACAGGGAACTCAACAGTTGGGTGATTGAAAATACTTTGATGTATTCCCGTACCTTTGCCGAGATCCATAATCTATCCTTACTGGCCGGTTTTTCCTACCAGAATTTCCTGATCCGCGGGTATAATGTACATACCCAGGGATATACAACGGATGAAATTCAGTATACCTATAACCTTGAAGGTTCCGATGTTACGCTTTCATCACCTTCAGCCTATGGAGAACGAAATGAGCTCCAGTCTTTTTTTGGCAGGTTAAATTACAACCTGATGGAGAAATATCTGTTAACAGCTACTCTACGGAGAGACGGATCATCAAAATTCGGGACCGAGAATAAATATGGAAATTTCCCTTCAGTAGCGTTTGCATGGAGGGCATCGCAGGAAGATTTTATTCAGAACCTGAATGTATTTAGTAATTTGAAAGTTAGAATTGGCTGGGGTATCACAGGGAACCAGGAGATCGGATCGAAACACTCTCTTTTTTCAGTGGGAACAGATGTTGGAGCAAGGTCCCTATTGGATGGTAGCACGGTTATTCCCGGTTATGTTCTTTTAAAAACTCCCAATCCGGCCATTCAATGGGAAAGCACGGAACAGACAAATATTGGTCTTGACATGGGATTTTTTGGTGGCAGGTTATCCGGAACAATTGACCTATTCTCAAAGAAAACTACAAACATGTTGCTCGAAACATCTTCAAAAAAACCTGCTCCTACTTCAAGGCAGGTTGGAAATATAAATGGTTCAATAATAAACAAAGGAATTGAGGTTGGTTTAACAGGCTATGTGTATGACCGGGCTGATTTCGACTGGACCATTATGGTCAATTTCTCAAAGATCAAGAATACGGTCAAGGATCTTGATGTGACTCAGATCGCCACCGGGGAGGCAAGCGGACAGGGTATGACTGGTCAGACAACGCAGGTTATTACCAACGATGAGCCTATCAATTCATTTTATGGAAGAAAGTTCTTAGGGTTTGATGAAGATGGCATGAGTATATACCAGGATACCGACGGAGAAGAAGGAGATGATCTGGTTATTCTTGGATCACCATTGCCTGATTATACCTTCAGCATTAACAATACCTTTACATACAAGCAATTTGATCTGGGTATTTTTATCGAGGGAGTGCAGGGCAATTTGATTTTCAATAATACAGCAGCCCAAATTGGTACGGTTGGCAATATTTCTGCCGGGAACAATACCTTTACTGATGTTATTACAAGCGGCGAAAATCCTCGAAATGAAGTAAGGTTCTCCGACCAGTTTCTGGAAGACGGATCTTACATACGTTTGAGCAATGTGACACTGGGTTACAATATTTCGGCTGCCAACATCTCCTGGATAAGCAATTTCAGAATATACCTTACGGGCAATAACCTGTTTTTAATCACTGATTATTCCGGTTATGATCCGGATGTGAATACGGATGCCAATAAGGATGGCATTTCCTCCCTGGGCATAGACAACACGAATTATCCAAAAGCCAGGAGCTTTACTTTAGGATTGAATGTGATATTTTAAAAAAAATAAAAAAATGAAACCGATAAAAAATAATTTATTAATACTTTTTACCGTATTCCTGGGATTTTTATTTCCTGCCTGCACTGATCTGGAGGAAGAGATCCTGGATGAAACAGGTGGCACGGAACTTATTAATAATGAGGAGAATATACCCAGTCTTATTGGTCCCGTATATGCAGCTTTACGCGATCTTTGGTGGCGCCAGAGTGTCTGGGGATTGCAGGAAGCCACGACGGATGAATGCATGTTCCCGACCAGGGGAAATGACTGGTGGGATGGTGGCGTATGGGTTGAGGATCACCTTCATACATGGTCATCAACCCATAGGGATGTTTCAGATACATGGGACAGGATTTCAACCGGTTTGGGAAGAGCGAACTATGTACTCCTACTCCTTGATGACTTTGAAGAAAGGGAGGAAATACGATTGTACAAGGCAGAATTGAGCTTTTTCCGTCTTATTTACATGTATTATTTTATGGATCTGTACGGACAATGTCCCTACAGGGAATATACGGAAACCGATTTTACAAAGAATCCTCAGATTTGGGACAGACCAACTACTTTTAATTACCTGGTTGAACAAACGGAATTAATTCTTCCCGAATTGGGTGACAAATATAGTGTTCCCTATGGCCGGGTGAATAAAGATGTGGCAAGGATGTTCCTTGCAAAATTATTCCTTAACCGGGAAGTATATACAGACACCCCCGGCTGGACCGAATGTGTTCAATATTGTAATGAACTGATCAACTCAGGGAGATACGCTCTTGCAGACGACTATTTTGATATCTTTTCCGTTGAAAACCAGCAATTCTTTACGGACAATGACGAAGCAATTTTTGTAAGCATTATGGATGACGAACAGGATATGGGAGTTGGTGATAATGTGAATTGGGTACGTCCTACATTACATTACTATCAGACTCTTGGCAGAACGGCTGCGGGAACGAATTACGGTCCCTGGAACGGATGCGTTGTACCGGAAAGTTTCTTTAACAAAATCGATACGTTAAATGATCTGAGGTTCCAGGACGACAGGATCAAAGCTGCCTCGGGAGCGAATCTGGGATTTCTTGTTGGTCAGCAATACGATGAAAACGGAGATTCTATTTTTACACGTCAGAATGAACCGCTGATTTACACACCTGAATGTCCTCTCTCCGGAGCAAACGAAGCACAGGGTGTCAGGGTACTTAAGTACGAACCTAAAATTCCACCGGTTGAACAAACCAGAGTAGATAACGATTATGTAATATGGCGAATAGCGGATACATACCTGATGAGGGCAGAAGCCCGGTTCAGGATAAATGGCCAGGGACTGGATGATTTAAATGCAGTACGCACTCAACGCGGATTGGATCCTCTGGGTTCAATAACCGAACAGGCAATAATTGATGAAAGAGGATTTGAGCTTTACTGGGAAGGCCACAGGAGGCAGGATCTGATCCGGTTTGGAATGTTTACCGATGCCTGGACTGAAAAGCCGGTAACAGAGGCTACCAAAGAAATCTTTCCAATTCCTCAGAGGGCTTTGGATGCCTATAACGATGAAAATCTGATTCAACAAAATCCGGGATATTAAGAATTACCTGAAAAGCCCGGTCGTATTTTCCGGGCTTTTCTTTCTTTAATTTTTCTTATATGTTCCGATATACAGTTTTTTCTTTTTACTAATTATTCGTTTGAGGTTGGTGGCATATCGCCCTTAATGCCTGAACCAGGAAAAACAAATGAACAATGCAATAAAAATAATAATGAAGAAATTACGGAGAACCCTGATAGCACTATGCTCAATGGGAGTATTCCTGCTGGCTGTTTCATGTCAACTGAAAGAAAAAGAGGTTTTGCGTGAAGACATTTGCGGACTGGCTTCTCCCCTTGCTTTTTATTCCGATACATTGATGCTTCAGTTACAGGATTATTTTGTGGATCCCTTACTTATCGATACAGTGCTCTTTCCTGTGCAGGTAACCTCTGTTCATGATGCAGGAAAAGAAATATACCGCCTGATACGGAGGCCGGGACTTCCGCTTCTTTCTGTTATTGATTTCCAGACAATAAACAAAAGGCACTATTCCATTCTTCTTAAGAACTTGGAAAAAGAGAAAGTGACCGTTGTATTTGATCCGGGAGAGAAAGGATATAAAACCGTGAAAGTACGGGGAAGTATGAATTTCTGGAACGCAAATCTTTCCCGCATGGTCATGAAAGACGGAATGTGGCAGGAAGAATTTGAACTTACTCCCGGTGAGTACCAATACCTGCTTGTTGCGGATGGCCTGGAAATGACTGACCCTTCCAATCCCGATTCGATCGACAACAACATAGGAGGATTCAATTCCTTGCTCAGGGCAGGAAAATATATGCAAAACGACCTGCCTTTTCTGCGGACAGTGAAGTATGGCAAAAAAGGGATCCGGTTGGAATCGGACAAGCCTTTGTCCGGAGTTTTTGCTTTCTGGCAGAATATTCCCCTTGAAACTGAAATAAGAGATCAGTCAGTATTTGTGAAAATGCCTTCGCAAAACAAACAGGAAGGCCGGTCCTTTATCAGGGTATATGCATACAACAATGATGGTTTTTCAAATGACGTTCTTATTCCCATGGAAGATGGAAGGATCCTCGCGGATACAAAATATATTTCACGCTTCGACAGGCATAGCATGATCCTGTACTTTCTTATGGCTGACCGTTTTCGCAACGGAAATCCAGGGAACGACGAAAGAGTGGATGACCCTGAGATATTGCCAAAGGCAAACTATTTCGGAGGAGATATACAGGGTATTATCAATGCACTTGACGAAGGATATTTCGATAGCCTGGGAGTGAATACCCTCTGGCTTTCCCCGATCACTCAGAATCCGACTTCTGCATATGGCCTGTATAAAGAACCGCGCACACGCTTTTCAGGGTATCACGGCTACTGGCCCATATCTTCAATAAACATTGATTACCGTTTTGGCACGGCAAAGGAATTCCGCGACCTTGTAAACGATATACATAAGAAAAATAAAAACATAATCCTCGATTATGTTGCCAATCATGTGCACGAACTGCATCCTGTATACCGGCAACACCCCGAATGGGCAACAAACCTATATTTGCCCGATGGCACACTGAATACGGAGAAGTGGGATGAATACAGGCTGACCACCTGGTTTGACACGTTCCTGCCGACACTCGACCTGAGCCGGCCGGAAGTGGTTGAGCCCATGACCGATTCGGCGGTATTCTGGGTAAGGGAATACGGGATCGACGGTTTCAGGCACGATGCAACAAAACATGTTGATGAACTCTACTGGAGAACCCTTACCCGCAAGTTGAGAGAGGTTACTGCATGTAACCCGATGGTATATCAGATCGGGGAAACCTATGGAAGCCCTGAACTGATAAACAGTTATATCAGCACGGGAATGCTGGACGGACAATTTGATTTTAATGTTTACGACGATGCCGTGGCTGTATTTGCGAGAGAGGGCGAATCCTTTGAAAGACTGAAAAACAGTTTGACACAAAGTCTGAGATATTATGGTTATCATAACCTGATGGGCTATATTACCGGCAACCAGGACAGGCCAAGGTTCATCTCCCTGGCGGGAGGAAGCCTGAAGTTCAATGAAGACAGCAAGTATGCAGGCTGGAACAGGCAGATCGGTGTGGGCGATCCGCAGGGGTATGAAAAACTCAAAATGCTGCATGCGTTCAATCTGACCATACCGGGCATTCCTGTTATCTATTACGGGGATGAAATTGGTCTGCCGGGAGGGAACGATCCCGACAATCGCAGGTGGATGAAGTTTGAAGACCTGTCAGAGAATGAAAAGAAAGTACATACAATGGTTCGGAAATTAACAGGGATCAGATCTTCTTCTATGGCGTTACTCTATGGCGACCTACAGATTTTATTTTGTAATGAGACTACCTTCGCATTTATCCGGAGTTACTTTAATGAGTTTGCGCTTGTCCTGTTCAATAAGAGTGAGGTTCCTGAAAAAATATCGGTGCGTCATGAATTATTTCTGGAGAAAAAGGACTGCAAACCAAATTTCGGATCGTCATACAGGCACACAGCAGATGTTCTGGAAGTAATTGTTGCACCATTAAGTTTTGAAGTAATTACAAATCAATAAAACCATTAAAATGATACTAAAAAGAAGTATTCAGGTTGCTATTTTATCGATACTGATCGTCTCATGCAAACAGGGAGGCAAGGTCGGTCAGTCAGGGAAAGAAATGCAATATGCCGTTTTCACAACGGTCGATCATCCTGCATGGTCAGAGAATGCAGTGATATACGAAGTGAATATCCGGCAATATACCGAAGAAGGAACTTTTAAGGCTTTTACCGCACATTTGCCCAGGCTGCAGAAGCTGGGAGTGGATATTGTTTGGCTTATGCCCGTTCATCCGGTGGGTGAAAAGAACAGGAAAGGCTCATTGGGCAGCTACTATTCGGTTCGGGATTATCATGCTGTCAATCCGGAATACGGTACAATGGACGAATTAAAAGAAC
>CAZWFM010000094.1:0-7176 GCA_964633185.1 uncultured Bacteroidales bacterium
GGGAGAAGGGCGTTGAATTTATTAGCTTGAATGATAATATTGATACAACTACTATCCATGGACGCCTGATATTTAATATATTTGCTTCATTCGCGGAGTTTGAGCGAGAGTTGATAAGTGAAAGAACAAGAGCCGGATTGGAGGCTGCCCGTAGAAAAGGGCGTGTAGGTGGAAGAAAGCCGGGATTGAACAAAGATTCGCAGGGCAAAGCATATATGGCCCATGCCTTAACGGTGACCGATAAGCCGATTCAGGTATATCAGGAAGCAACTTGCCAACGGCTTCTGGTGTGGCTACGAATAGTCGAAAGAATGAAGTCCTGATTAATGCATCAAAAATTTCATTTTAATTATTTATCCAATAATGGAATGAAAGCGAATCGTTTTTTTTACTTCCTTCAAATCGCTTAACTTGGATTTCAGTAATATTTTTAAAATTAAGAAAGGTAACTGTTTATTACTTCCATCAAGAGAGATCTATCAATAGGCTTTGGAATGTAATTATCACAACCTGCTTTCAGGGCTTGTTCCCTGTCATAACTGATAGCATAAGCTGTTTGAGCAATAACCGGCAATTTTGGGTTAATTTGTTTAATAAGCCGCGTGGCCTTATAGCCATCCATTATTGGTATTTTGATATCCATTAATACCAATGAAATATCGGAGTGATTTTGTACATGTTCAACTGCTTCTTTTCCATCCCACGCGTGAAGCATCTTAACATTTGTAACTGAAAGCAATTCTTTAATATAAGCATGATTATTTACTTCATCTTCAACCAAAAGTATTGTTTTTTCATTCCAGTTATACAAATCAGGTTCGGTCGTTAACAAAGTAGTAACCTTATTTTCAATTCCTTTTATATAGGGTATAGTAAAGACAAACCTTGAACCTATCCCAACTTCTGAATTAATCGTAATAGTACCACCCAGCTTTTCAGCCAATGCTTTTGAAATAGATAACCCCAGACCATTACCACTATACATACTGGTATCTGATGATTCTACCTGCCTGAAACGTTGAAAAATAAGTTCATGATTTTCCGGCGCAATACCAATGCCGGTGTCTTTAACGTAAAATTCTATGAAATTCGTTTTTATTTGATACCCAAATTCGATTTCACCTTCTTTAGTAAATTTTATGGCATTATTCAGTAAGTTGCAAATTATCTGCTTAATCCTGTTTCTATCTGTTCTAATTTGAATAAGGTCATTGGGACGATCACATGAGCAATACAAACTTAAATTTTTAATCGCAACTAATTTTTCATATATTACAAATAATTCATTTAATAAATTGTTGATATTAACCGATTCCAAATCGATGATTATTTGATCTGTTTCAATTTTCGAAATATCTATGACATCACCTATAACAGTCAAGAGCTGCAGGCTGCTGGCATTAATAATTTGTACATAATCATCAAGTTTTTCTTTTGATAATCCGGGTTCTGAAAGAAATCCCGAAAATCCCATAATTGCGTTCATAGGAGTGCGTATTTCATGGCTCATATTAGCCAGAAATGCAGACTTAAGATTGTCTGACTCTTCAGCCTTGAGTTTCGCACTTATCAGTTCATCATTCATATTTTGGAAACGATTTAAGCTTTCGATCAGTTCTTGATTAAGAGTTGTATATTTTTCATTAAGATCGAGGTATTCAGTGTTTTGCCTTTTAAGGTATTGGTCACTTTCTTTAATTTTATTTTCGTTTTGAATTCTGTTAAATGCTATTCCGATAGTATTTCCGGTTTTCTCGAAAAATTCAATCATTTCTGCAGAAAACATATCGGGGCGCTTATCATTCAATTGAAGCAAACCGATAATTTCTTTTCCTGAATACAGAGGTATCAAAGCAACTGATTCGTAACCTTCTGCGTTGCATCTGTTACTTGTTGCAGATTGTCTTTCTTTTTCAGTAGTGGCAGCAACTAATTCTGTAGTGTTATTGGAGTAAAAACTTCCTCCCTTTGTGAAATAAGGTAACGAAGGATCAGTTCGCCCTGTAACTACATCGCCAAACATACATTCCAGGTAAGGTTTTCCTTTATTATCACAAATAATCTCGTCTTTTTCATTGCGGGAACACGGATACTTTTCCGTTTGAATAAAATATTCAGGGAATCCTCTTGCCTTGTAAAATAGAAAACCCTCACTTTCTTTCAAACGAATACTGACAACTTCCACTCCGGTAAAATTCTTTATTTCAACAATAATATCATCTATTAACTGTTTCCAATGATCTTGCCTGTTCAGAATTGATAAAATTTTCGCAGTTAATTCTTGTCTTTTTTCTGCCTTCTTTCGTTCTGTAATTTCCCTTATATTGCATTGAATTACCTTTGTGTTGCCAGTTAAGTAAACGTTGCTTATAAATTCCACATCGATTTTTTCCCCATTTTTTTTCTGAAGAGGCATGTCTTCAAAGCGAATATAGTTGTTCGCTTTCAGCTCGGTAAAGGCAAGTTGCGATTGTTTCTTATTACTAAAAAGTCCGATTTCCCAAAGTTTTTTCCCAAGGATTTTCTTTGATGGATAGTCTATAATTTCAATAATGAATGGATTTGCATCAACTATTTTTCCTGTTTCGAAATCAAGGATCAGGATACCATCTTTTGCTGTTTCAAACAATCGTCGGTAACGCATTTCCGATTCCTTCAGTCTGCCATCAACCAATAAATCTTTATACGTATCATTTTTCCCCGGGTTTTGAGAATCTTTTAAAGATTCTTTAACAGGTTTATTCCTAGATAGAAAATTTCTCATAACATGATGTGTATTAATATGAAGCTGAAGTTATAAACCTAAAATATCGATTTCCGATTTAGTTAAAATTCGGAAAACATAAAGAACACTTTTTATTCATTAATAATAAAGTTAGCTATTTTTTCAAAAAAAAACAAAAAAATTGACTGCGCCTGGTTATCCTTGCTTTTATTTTCTCGAGTTAAATCCTTTTTGCCTTAAAAAAAGGTCACCCTATTTCATTATAAGACCAGTAATAAGTTCAGATTATCAATATCATTCTGCCCTGATAATAGATATTGCCGAATAGAGTTGATAAATATCCTTCTTTCATTTAAAGTTTAGTCTCCAGACTAACAAATAAGAGGGAGTCTCACATAATTCACGATACTATCTGTTAAAACAAAACCGGAATGTAAAGTCACTTTTTTTCTTGTAAAAGAAATCTCTGCCTCAGTTAAATTGGCAAACCTGGTAGGTGATTTTAATGAATGGAATATTGTTCCTATGAAAACTAAAAACGGGAGAATTCTCAGTTATCGTGATTTTTGTCAACAGTAAGAGATATCAGTTTAAATACCTAATCGACAGCAGGGAACGGATAAATGAAAAGGAGACGGATAAATATGTTCCTAATGCATTTCATAGTGATAATTCAGTGGGTATTGTTTAATGATTCTCAGGATTGTTGTTATTTAACATATCACTTACAATACCAAGGACAGGCTTTGGCAAAACCGGTTTCGTAATGTAGGCAACAGCTCCTGCGTTATATGCCTTTAATTTGTTTTCACTGTCATTAAGAGCTGAAACAATTATTACAGGTATGGTCTTTAGAATTTTATTACATTTTAAATTGGCAAGAACCTCAAAACCGTTTATCCTTGGCATTACTAAATCCAATAATATAAGATCAGGTATAAACTTCTGCAGTATTTGCAGTGCTTCACTTCCTGATCTTGCTGTTAAGACAGTATACCCACCGTTTTCCAGTATTTTTAAAAGAAGAAAAACATTTACAGGCTCATCATCCACTACCAGTATGGTATACATTCGTTTCATAATCTGAATCGGTTATAAATGAGTCCCTGAAAATGATAATAATGGGATAAGTTAACGATTGTTAACCTGAAATTTTTCTTTGATCAATAGCGATACTAAAATTAGTGTTAAAAGGGATTACTATTAATTTATCCTGAATGACATATCTCACCACAAATAAATTTTTTTATTTGCATAAATAAAAGATATCTGTGATCATCAGAACTTGATCTTCAGGCAAACAAAACGGTATAGGTACTTTTCAACAATCCAATAATCCTGCTCAACGTATCGACTATATAGGCATTTATTCAGTGCATAGTCCAATTCATTTATAATGTTTCTATTGCTTTTGCTGTAACCGGATTCTTTATGGCTTCAATAGGATTTGCTATTCTGTCTGCACATATTTTACCTAAATGGATTGGATGGTTAAGTTTGTTTAGCTTCTTAACTTGTATAATTGCTATTCCAGCCGTGTATGCTGGCAGGGCTGATAATTATGGATTTTATAATGTTGCGGGTTGGGGGCCCACAATTGTGACTAATATTCTATCATTAGTATGGATTTTAGCAGCAAGTATAACGATGATTAGAAAAAGCAATAAGGGTTGAGTCTGACAAAAGCACAACGCCCCAGGCTATGCTTAGATTTGATCTATTTTTTTTATGAAGGTTAGCCTGCCTGCTCTCCTTTGGCGGGTAAACCGGCAGACAGGTCTTCGTACTATCAACAATTAAGTCCCACAAAACAAAAAAAATCTGGTATGTTTACTAGTTGAAAAAAGTCCCAAAAATGCAGGTTACAATAATATCCTCCTAGCATAGATCCAATGAAATAAACATAAAATATTGTATAATTATTGCAAATAATGTAATTATATATTATAATTGTGTAATTAATTTTCCGAATGAGAATTGTAACTTTCAGAACAATAAAAGATTATGTTAAGAAAGATGCTAATGCTGCGATTGCATTATATGAGTGGTATCACAGAGTGAGAAGAGCGAACTGGAATAATTTATTGGAACTTAAAAAAGATTTTAATAGTGTCGATTATGTTGGCAATGAAAGATATGTTTTCAATATTAAGGGGAATCATTACCGTATTGTATGTATAATAATTTTTGCCTCGAAAAAAGTATATATTCGATTTATTGGCACTCATGCACAATACAATAAAATTTCGGCTAAAATGATATAATGATGAAAATAGAAAAGATTAAGAATGAACAGGAATATAACAAAGCTCTTGAAAGAGTTGAATTGTTATTAAAAAAAGTCGGGAATAATACTAGTGTTCATGATTCTGATTTTATTGAACTTGATAAACTATCAGACTTTGTTGCTGACTATGAAGAAGAAAACTTCCCGGTACCGAAACCTACTCTGCAGGAGGTAATTGAACTTCGTATGTTTGAAAGAAAGCTAAATCAGAAATCATTGGCTGAACTCCTGGGCACAAATACTGCGCGTATTAGTGAATACATGAAAGGTAAAAGAGAAATAACAATGAAAATAGCCAAGGGGTTATACCACAAATTAAATATCGATCCTGATATAATTTTAAGTGCGTGAAAAAAATGAAATCATCGCAATGAAATTCATGTCACAAAATAGTTATTAAAAAGTCCCATAAAACCCCAGGCTAAGGCGAAGTTTATAACTTCGCTTTTTGCAGAGGTTGCCTGCCTACTCGGCAGGCAGGTCTCCGGACTAACAATGACAAAGTCCCACAAAACGAAGTATATTCCATACAACAATGAACCGGCAGCCGAATTATCCTACATTTTCTCAATAAAATCAATCAGTTCATTATAAAGCATTTGAACAGGCAATCCCATGACATTATAAAACGATCCTTCAATTTTTTCAATACCGACATAACCTATCCATTCCTGTATTCCGTATGCGCCTGCTTTATCAAGAGGTTTGTAGTGGGTTACATAGTAATAGATCTCTTCATGCCTTAGTTTTCGGAATGTTACATTTGAAAGGCTGTGAAAGATTTTCATCTTTTGGAATGACCGCAAACAAACTCCTGTAACAACAGTGTGTTTATTACCGGAAAGCCGTGAAATCAGTTCATAGGCTTCCTGAACATTATGAGGTTTGCCAAGGATCTTGTTATTGTGCCAGACAATGGTGTCAGCAGTGATCAGAATAGTATTCTTATCGATCAGATCCAGATAGTGATCGGATTTACTTTTTGCAAGAAATTCAGGGATTTCCGTCATGCTTAGATCTGAAGGATAAGATTCATTTATGTTATCGCGAACGATGACATCAAATGTAAGGTCAAGGCCTTCTAGTAACATTTTCCTGCGAGGCGATTGCGATGCAAGAATAATTCTGTATGGTTTAAATCGATTATTTAGAATCATGTCTGATTATTTGTATGCTGAAATAATGTAATTCACAAGAGGGCAATAGATTAACCCGGATAACATGATCAATTTAGATGCCTGGCTGAGTATATGGTATTGCTTTTTTGTTGATGCCCAGCTAACACCAAAAGCGAGCATGATGAGCGGAACAACAATGAAAAGTACGATGTATACAAAGCTGATCTTATCGGATAAATGTTTGATCAACAGGTAGATAATAGGCACAATCATGGTCACAATCAATACAATAACAATCCATTTGGCAGCTTGTAAACCCCAGACGATCGGAATGGTTTGACGGCCAAAAATAGAATCTCCTTCAAAATCTTCAATGTCTTTGATTATCTCTCTTATCAGGTTCACTATAAAGGCAAATACTGCATAGCTTCCCACCCAGAAAACAAGATAGCTGAAATTAATTTCACCGGCTAGTATATAGAGCTCATAACGTTTTACCAGCAACGGGAATTCAAACAATAAAACCATCAAAGGCACAAATCCAACCAGCATGGAAATGATAAGATTTCCTATAACTACCTGCCGTTTGTATGTAGTGGAATAAAACCACAATACCACTGTGGCAAAAATAAACACTATGCTAAGACTTAACCGGTGAATACTATAAGCAAGATATATTCCGGCCAAAACTCCAAGGGCTGAAAATACAATATGAAAAACCATGGCGTATCTTCGTTTTATTAAACGGCCAACAATAACACGTCCCGGTCGGTTGATCAAATCAGTCTTGCGATCGAAATAATCATTAATAATATACCCTGCAGCTGCAATCAGAACAGTCGATAACACCAGCAAAAAGAATTGTAAAGTATTCAATTGTACTTTGAAGGCTGAAACAGACAACAAAGGTTTCAAAATAAACCAGCGCATGAAATATTGGGTAATAACAATGATTACAAGGTTGGGAAGCCTGATCAATTTGAGGAAAGCCAAAAATATTTTAAGTTGTTTTACCATTCAAAAGAATTTTTAACCATCCACTTATC
>CAZWFM010000095.1:0-1846 GCA_964633185.1 uncultured Bacteroidales bacterium
AAAAATATTTTAAGTTGTTTTACCATTCAAAAGAATTTTTAACCATCCACTTATCCTGTAAACGTAAAACCTGTTCAACAACATCCCGAACACATCCCTGTCCGCCACCTTTATCTGATATGTAAACGGAAATTTCTTTGATTTCATGCGCCGCATCGGATGGACAAGTCGGGACACCGGCTTTCTGCATAATCTCAAAATCTGGTATATCATCACCCATATACAAGATGTTGCGATGATCCAGCTGGTATTTCATTCTGAAATCTTCATACAGTTCAAACTTATTGGACGCACCCAAATAAATATCTGTAACTCCCAGTTTTTGAAATCTTTTGGCTACTTCATCCGTTTTACCACCCGAAATAATCGCAACATGATAACCCATTTTGATGCAATGTTGTATGGCATATCCGTCTTTAATATTCACTGCTCTGATGAATTCCCGACCGGGGAACAGATAAACCTGTCCATCTGTGAAGACACCGTCAACATCAAAAACAAAGGCTTTTACCTGACTGAGTGAGGATTTAAAATTTGACATCATATGAAAATCATGAATAATATGCAATAATACTATCAGAAAACAAGCTATACAACTTTTTCAATTCAGGTTCCTGTTCAAGTAATTTTCTGTGTTTTTCCATAATTTCAGGATTTTTCCTCCTGGCCGGTCCTGTTTGTGCATCACGTGGAGATATTTTTCCAAGTTTATTCAGTGTTTCGCTTAATAGAGGAATTAAAAGTTCTTTCTTGATCCTGTTTTTTTCCAGGTAATCGAATGTTCTGGCAACCAGATGATTAATAAAATTATTTGATAGTACACCTGCCAGATGTAAGATCTTTCTTTTTTCAGAATCAATTGCAAATACTTTACGACTTATAGAATATGACAGATCATATATTTGTGTCAAAACTTGATTATCAGATGCTTCAATGCACAAAGGCACGTTGGAAATATCTGTTTCAACACCTTGTGTAAGTGTTTGGAAGGGATATAAAACGCCGCAGGACTTGAATTTATTTTGAAAAACATCCAATCCAATGCTGCCGGAGGTATGCAATACAATTGTTTTATCAGCCTGCAGTTTATTTATTATTTCGGACAGGGCTGAGTCATCAATTGCCAGGATGAGAAAATCCGATGCATTATCGTGAAAATTGAAGTTGCTTGTATAGTTGGCGTGCAATAGATCAGCCAATTCTTTACCTTTCAACTCATTTCTGCTGTAAATCGTATGAATAATGTGTTTCCCGAAGACAAAAGCACGTGACAGGTGCCAGGCAACATTACCTGAACCTATGATGGAGATACGAAACCTTATATGCTTCTTTGCAGACAAGTATAACTATTTATGAACAGGCTAAAATAGGGAATTTCCGATTCCCGGTAATAAAAAACCCGGCAATATACCGGGCTACACTGAAAAAATATTTTTTATGAGAGTTTTTTCTTCAGCTCAATCAATTTTTGACATTTCTCATATTCTTCCATTGTTTCGAAGTGAGATATCATTTTTTCAATAAATTTTTTGTTGTTGAATTTGGGATGTTTTTCATCGAATTTCACTATCCCTTTCAAGGTAAGGTCAAGTACTTCAACTTCATCTGAAATCGAATAAATATCAACAACGGGCATGGACTCATCCAGAACGGCGGTGCCTTTGTATTTTTCAAGAAAATTGATTAGAGTAAGCTGAATATTGATGTAGTCATTGTTTTCCTGTAACAGTTTTTTATTTACCGAATAACATTTTTCATATTCATTAGCACGTTCGCCTGTAGTATTGGAAGCGAGCAATTGTTTGATCTGCAATTGATTTTCATTGATAACTTTGAGATTCTTCTT
>CAZWFM010000095.1:1946-7153 GCA_964633185.1 uncultured Bacteroidales bacterium
TCTCTTTTGCAATATGCTAAGATTTCCATGATGCAAAGGCTGACCACCACCGCCGATACAACCGCCAGGACATGCCATGATCTCAATGGCATGAAACTGGCTTTTACCCGCTCTTACATCTTCGAGAAGTTTTCTTGCATTTCCTAATCCATGTGCGATCCCAATCTGTAAAGGAAATCCGTCAAAATCCAATTCAGCATGACGAATACCGTCCATACCACGCAATTGTTTGAAGTCTACTTTCTCAAGTTTTTCTTTGTATAGAGTTCATAGGCAGTGCGAACTGCCGCTTCAATTACTCCGCCTGTTACGCCAAAGATCACTGCTGCACCGCTTGATTCACCCAATGGCTGATCAAAATCCTCATCAGGCATATTGATAAGATCCATATTGGCTCTCCCCTTCCTCCTTCCATGGAATGTATAAGAGCTGTTTCTTCACCGCATACAAATGCACCTGCTCCATATCGTAATTCAATATCAAAATCAAATTCATTGCCCAGAATGTTGTTTCCCAATAAACCATAATCCCGGGCTTGCTTTATTGCTGTTTTCAATCGTTCTATTGCCAGCGGATATTCTGCACGGATGTAAATGATTCCCTGAGAGGCTCCGGTACAGTATCCGTTTATTGTCATTGCTTCCAGCACAGAATGCGGATCTCCCTTCAGAATGGAGCGATCCATAAAGGCTCCGGGATCTCCTTCATCTGCATTGCAAACGACATATTTCACATCGCTCTCCGCTTTTCTTGTCAGATCCCATTTCAGTCCTGTTGGGAATCCTCCGCCTCCCCGACCTCTTAAACCTGATTCTTTGAGAATTTCGATTGCTTCTTCAGGAGTCAATGTATTCAGAACCTTACCCAATGCTTCGTAGCCTCCCCGTGCAATATACTCCTCGATATTTTCGGGATCAATAATACCTGAATTCCGCAAAGCTATTCGCAATTGTTTTTTGTAAAAATTCATGCTGCTTATTTCGCTGATTTTTTCCCTGGTTATTGGATCTGCAAAAAGCAAGCGTTCAACTTTTTTGCCTTTAACAAGATGCTCTTCAATTAATTCTGCTGCATCTTCAGGCCTGACCTGTGTATACAGAACATTGTCAGGAATTATTTTTACTACAGGTCCGTTTTCACAAAATCCAAAACAGCCTGTTTTAACAACTTGCACGATCTCATTCAATCCCTGCTTTGTAATTTCGGTTTTCAGATTCTCTGCCAAAGGATCACTTGAAGAGGATTTACAACCTATTCCTCCGCATACGAGTATATGCATTTTATATTCTGCCATTACTTTTTCTCCGGTATATTTTATTCAGTATCTTCAATTGTGCGGTAGTTCAAGGGAATTATGCCTTCTACGAGTTCTCCTCCGCGGATATATTTTTCGATAATTTCATCTGCCTTTTTTTTATCTACATACCCAAAAATTACAGGCTCTTTTCCGGGAATACTGACCTCAATTGTTGGTTCGGCATAGCAGTAACCCATGCATCCGGTTTGAGTTACTGAGGCATCAATATTCCTCTTTGCCAACTCATCAAAAATGAAATTCATCGTATTGCTCGATCCTGAAGCAATGCAACAGGTAGCCATTGCAACTTTAATTTGGATGTGGTTTTCAGCAGTTTTGTTTTTTTCCTGCATTGCTATATGATCTTTCTGCAACTTTTTTAAATCATCTAAAGTTTTTATTTTCCCCATATTGTTGAATATTTTATAATGACCAGGAAAAATCTATTGTTTATTTGAATAAAGGATTTATTAGAATTGGAAGTGGATTCCCTTTTTTTTCTTTTTTTTAAGGGCTCAAAGGCACACAGTTTATTGTTATTTTAATAACAAATAATTACCAATCCCATTATATATAATACTTCTAAATAATAATGTTATTTAAATAACAAGAAAAACAAAGGCATTCAAACCTCTTTTGAATCATTCTATATTTCGCATGTAAAATATTGTACATGTTGATCATCATCCAATTGAATGAGCAGAATTATAGGTAAGTTTACCTGTTCATTTTTGTGAGGGTAGGATTATTTTCTCTTAAGAAGTTTATTTTAACAATTCATCAATGAATTTATCGAAACCATCCCCTGTTTTTGCAGAAAGTTGCACCAGGGGTAGTCCCGGTACGACCTTATTCAGATTTACACTGAATTTCTCAACGCTAAAATCCAAATGGGGTAAAAGATCTGTTTTGTTGAGTACACAAATCTGAGAACTCTGAAACATAGTTGGATATTTCAAAGGCTTATCTTCTCCTTCAGTAGTACTGGCAATTACAATTCTGATATTCTCACCAAGATCAAAAAGGGCCGGACAAACAAGGTTACCAACATTTTCGATGAATAGCATGCTGTTTTCCTGAGGATCGAGGGATTTTACCGCATGATTGATCATGTGTGCATCGAGGTGGCAACCGTTTCCTGTATTGATTTGGATAGCTTCTGCACCAACGGCTTCAATTCGTTTTGCATCGCTGGAAGTTTGCTGATCGCCCTCGATAACATATATTTTTTTTGAGGAACTCATTAGTTTTATTAATCTCTCCAACAAACTGGTTTTACCGGAACCGGGAGAACTAACCAGGTTAAAAACCACAATGTTTTTTGCTTCAAAGAAGCCCCTGTTGCGTTCAGCAAGAAGATTGTTTTTCGACAATACATCTGTTTCAACCTGTAATACTTTTCTGCTTGTATCTTCATGAGAGTGATGATGACCTGCTTGCTTATGATCATGTCCGTGAGAGTGATCATGGTGAGTATGATCCATAAGGTCTCCCTGGTCCGAATCTTCGTTTACTTTGTGAATAGTAAAACTATCATGTTCTGATCCACATCCGCAAGTATCACACATACGTTAAATTTTAGATTACAAAAATAGAAAATTTTGAAGTCATTATTCAGCAATGATTGATTTTACCAGCAGTTCTTTTCCTGAAACTATTTCCGGACCATAGGAAGAACAATTTGGGCAGGGAGAAAACAGATCTTCCGGGTGATATGTTTTTTTACAAATTCTGCAAACAGCTTTTGCTTTGATAATGATGAGTTTAATTTTGGTATTTTCTAATACAGACTGAGGTTTTAAGCTTTCGAGAGCCATTTCAAGAGCAGATATTTCAACGCCCGACAGAGTTCCGACTTCCAGTTGAATTTCAATGGCCCTGCTGACTTCATTTTTCTCTAAAGTCTCTTCTACGATCTCTAAAATATTTTGTGCCAATGAAAATTCATGCATTATACGAAACATTAACAGATTCTGGGTAACATTTCTCCACTAAGCATATCAACAATTCGTCTTCCTCCAATAACAGATTGCATGACTACCTTACCAGGATGTTCGGTGGTAACTTCTCCTGCGATGATAGCATTTTTCCCAAGTCTATGTTTTCGGAGAATCTCTAAGATGTATTCAGCTTTATCAGGTTTTACCACCATCATAATTTTTCCTTCGTTGGCCAGGTAAATAGGATCAAAACCGTAAAGCTCACAGATTGCACGGACACTTTGTTTCACAGGTAAATCCTTCTCCCGGATTAATATCCCATATCCTCTTTTTTTGCAGGTTTCAACCAGTATGGTTGCCAGTCCGCCACGGGTAATATCGCGCATATAACAAACATGTTCAGGATGTTTTAAAATTTCTTCAATCATAGAGGTTAAGGGAGCAGCATCAGAAAGTATGTTTTCATCCAGAGAGAGATTTTCACGGGCTGCTAATATGGCGATGGCATGATCACCAAGAGTTCCCGTGACAATTATTTTGTCACCTGCCTTTATACTTTCCTGGTTTTTTAAATGATTCCTTCCCTTTGGCACGATTCCGATACCGCTTGTGTTTATAAAGAGTTTATCGCACTGTCCTCTTTTCACGACTTTCGTATCGCCTGTAACAATCCGGATACCTGCATTTTGTGCCTCCTTTGCCATAGAGGCAGCAATCTTATCCAGATCATCCATTGGGAATCCTTCTTCAATGATAATTCCAGCACTTAAATATTTTGGAATGGCGCCCGATACGCACAAATCATTAGCTGTTCCGCTTACTGCCAATTGTCCTATGTTTCCTCCGGGGAAGAAAATGGGATCTATAACATAAGAATCTGTGGTATATGCAATTTCTTCTCCATCCAGTTGAATACGGGCAGAGTCACTGAGTTCTTCAAGAAATGAATTGTGAAAGTGCTTAAGGAAAATCTCTCTGATAAGTGCACTGCTTAAGCGGCCTCCGCTTCCATGTCCGATTTGTATTAGTTTTTCACCCATTTATACTATTACTGTTTAATTGTTTAATTGTGTAATCGAATATAATGGATCATAGTACCAAAACCAACTTTCCGGTTTACCAGTTAAACGATTCAACAGTTAAACAGAAACCTGTACCCTGCAACCGGCACCAAAAGATAGTCTCAAGTCTCTGGTCACTGGTCTTTAGTCTCACATTCTCACATTCCCACTCTCGAAGATTCTTTTTTCCGGTTTCCGACTTCTGACTTGAGTCTTACAACTCTGAACTAAAAACTATTCCACTTCCCACATTCCGACTTATTTAAATTCTCTTATGGATCGATATTAGAAAATGCAAATCTAATCTCTTTCCTGGTAATTATAATATGCATTGCAGGATCCTTCAGATGAAACCATACAAGCGCCAATTGGATGAGACGGTGAACAATGTTTTTCAAATAGCGGGCAATCTGTCGGTTTTTTCAATCCTTTCAAAATTTGACCGCATATACAGCCCTTTGGTTCAGGACCGCTTTCAACTTTTACCGGGATTTGCTTTTCCGCATCGTATTTACTGTATTTTTTGTTCAGGCACAGACCACTTTTTGGAATTAATCCTATGCCACGCCAGTATTGATCACAAGGTTCAAAAACATCAGCTATCATCCGTTGTGCTTTTAAATTTCCTTCTTCACTAACCAGTCGGCTATATTGGATTTTTACCCCGCTTTTCCCGTTGTTTATCATTTGTGTCAGGAACAAAACCGATTGAAGCAGGTCCACAGGTTCAAATCCTGAAATAACAATTGGAATATTATATTTTTCGGTAAGCGACAAGAATATTTTACTGCCTGCAATTGTACTTACATGTCCCGGACCAATATAGCCATCAATAGGAATTCCTTCCTCGATTAAAGCACTCATTGGAGGTGGCATCACTTTGTGCGCACTGATGATAAAAAAATTATT
>CAZWFM010000096.1:0-7062 GCA_964633185.1 uncultured Bacteroidales bacterium
AAAGAAAATACGGAATGCAATTGTTTTCCACCATGGAGGTTTAACAACAATGCTTAATCGTTTGGCCTGATCACACCAGACACCATCATTGTTAGTTCCTTTTACCAAAAAAGTATACCTGCCATGCTGAATATTCGTATATGTTGCAGTTCTTTGTGAGCCTACATTATGCCAGTTCTCTTCATATCCTTCAAGTTTATACTGATATTGATTTTTCTCTGAATTCAGATAATTCAAAGCCGCATATTTTATGACAAAATCAGATTGTTCGTATGACAATACAATTTCATCGACAAGGTTCACTTCTTTCCCCTTCGGTATAATATGGATCTCATTATGATTTTTACTGCCTGATAACTGAAAATCAATGAGAACAACAACAGGAGGAACAGGATTTTCAATGATGCTGTCAGGATAAAAACAGGTGTAACCATTTGTTCCTCCAAAATACATAATGCCAGAACTGCTGATAAATGCAGACCTGCGAACAAACTCATTACCCTGTAATCCGTCTTCTGAAAAATAGTTCTTAAATTTTGTTTCACCGGGAAGGCTTGTACCCTTAACAAATTTGGAAATTCCATTATTGGTACTCAACCACAAATTCCCGTGAACATCTTCAAGTATTGCCTGCACTGTGTTGCTTGGCAAACCATCCTTCATGGTATAATGAATGAATGTTTGAGCCTTCCTGTCGAAATAATTCAAACCTCGCGTTGTTCCAATCCACAAATTATGCCTGCTATCTTCAAAAATATCCAGGAGATTTCCGTCCGTAATACTTGTTGAATCTTCTCTGCTATAAGTATAATGAGAAAACTTGCCTGTAGAATAATTCAGTTTATCCAATGAATGGTACGTTGACAAATACAATTCACCGTTAGCAGTTTCACATATATCATTTATTGCATTATGATAGATGCTTGAAGAATCATTACGGTCAGGCATATAACAAACAAACGTTTCTGTTTCATAATTATACCTGTTCAGACCTCCTCCATTCGTCCCCACCCATAAAAAACCTCTGTTATCCTGTAAAATTGCATAAACATTTCTGCTCGATATAGATCCTTTTGAATTTTCATCAGGCAAAAACCGGACAAAATTATCCTCCTTTCTGTTGTATAAATTCAATCCTCCGTTCCATGTCCCAATCCATATGTTATCATAACTGTCCTTATAAATACATAAGACACCATTCGCTCCCAGGGATTTTGAATTACCAGCTTCCTGAAAATAATTCTTATACAGATTTGTTTGTTTATTGAATCGTCCCAATCCATTTTCGGTAGCTATCCAAATATAATGATCTTCCTCCAGGAAATAATTCACAACATTATCGCTCAAAGATTGCACTTCAGCCGGAATATGTTCTGCGCTTGTAAATTTTTTCATCCATGGACTGTAATAATTCACTCCTCTTGCATATGTTCCCACCCAAATACCACCATCTCTGTCTTCATAAAACGAGGAAACTGCATCATCACTCAGGCTCCTGGAGTTATTGTCGACATTATTATAGTAATCAATAATAAATTTTTTCTCAGGAGAAAATCTATTTAAATCCATTATGTTCAGTCCATAACCTAATCCATGGCCGATCCATAGTTGATTCTTACTATCAATCATCAATTCACTTGCACTCCCCGAAACAACATGTTGAAAAATCCCACTCTCAGGCAATTCATTTGCATTGATAAAAAGATCCAAACCGCTCTGAAGATTTCCAATCCATAATCTGCCTTCTTTATCTTCGATCATTGTTTGTATAAAATTCCCGCTTATTGATGTTTTTTCCCCTGAGTGTTTATAACATGTAAATGATTGATCTTCAGGATGAAAAAGATTCAAACCATTTTGAGTTCCAATCCACAAATTGCCTTTATGATCCTCATAAATAATCTCAATGGAATTGTTACTTAAGGTAGTATGATCTGCAGGATCATGCAGAAAATTTACCATTGTACCTCTATCCGGATCATAGCGAAATAAACCTGAATAACTCGCAAACCAGTATTTGCCTTCCTGATCCTGTAATAAATAAGTAACTCTGATATCTTTCAGATAGGAAAAATCATTGAATGTATTCCTGTCTATGTCAAAAATATCAACTCCGCGCTCAGTACATATCCATAATTTTCCATCTTCCTTCTCAGCAATATAATTAATTGCTCCATTCAGGATCGCTTCAGGATCTTTATCATCGGGTTTATAATCTTTAATTTCATAGCCATCATATCGATTCAGCCCGTCACTTGTTCCAAACCACATAAACCCATATTTATCCTGGTATATGCATCGGACCCAACTTGCTGAAAGTCCGTCTTCTGTAGTAAATCTATCAAAGGTTTTATTTTCTTCCTGAGCAAAAGAATACAATGATATGAGGAAAAAGAAAAATATTAAAGAAAATTTAGGCATATTAGTAAGGAATAATACCATGAAGTTAAATATAATAATTGAATTGTAATTTCAATTCATTGACAACACCAAAGTATTCACAATCTGCAAATTTTAGATATTTAAATCCTAAATTGCTTTTGATTTAGTCAACCATACACAATGAAATGAAATTTCTTTTATCTTTAAATTCACCATTCCCTAATCTTTGCATCACATGAGCCTGGAAATTAAGGAAGTCAATACAAAAAAGGATTTTAGGTCTTTTATTCAATTGCCATATAAAATTCATAAAGGCCACCCAAACTGGGTTCCTCCGATCTACTCAGATGATCTGCAGTTCTTTAATTCAAAAAAAAATGATTCCTTTTCTTCATCTGATACCTTAATGCTCATTGCAAAACATGGAAAGCTTGTCGTTGGTCGTATTATGGGCATAATCCATCATAAATACAATAGGATGCATCAGGTAGAAGAAGGACGATTTTGCTTCCTGGAAACCTATGAGGATTTCTCTGTAACCTTGGCTCTAATAAACAAAATTGAATTGTGGACAAAAGAAAACGGAATGAAAAAACTGGTGGGACCTTTAGGGTTTTCTGATAAAGATCCTCAGGGGTTTCTCGCAGAAGGATACAACGAACCTGTAGTAATTGCCACCAATTGTAATTTTCCGTACATGATCCGATTTATCGAAAAAGCAGGCTACACTAAAAAAATTGATTTGGTTGTTTACAAATTAATGATACCTGAAGTTTTTCCTCTGTTTTATAAAAATATACATGCCAGAGTTACAAACAACAACCAGTCGATCCGACTCATAAATTTTTCATCCCGCCGACAACTTCGACCTTATGTTAAACCGGTTTTTGAACTATTGAATGAAACCTTTAAAGATATCTATGCATTTTCACCTCTAAATGATAAAGAGATGAAAGAATTCGCAAATCGTTATCTTTTTATCCTTGACCCAAAGTTTATTAAGGTAATTGAAAATGGTAACAAAGAATTGTTGGCTTTTATCCTTTCCATGCCAGATATAAGTAATGGAATCAGAAAATGCAAAGGCAGACTCCTGCCCTTCGGACTGTATCATATCCTGAGATCACAGAAAAAAACCAAACAATTGAATCTGCTTCTTGGCGGAATAAAGCCTGCATGCCGAAATTTGGGACTTGATTCGGTATTGGGTGTCAGTTTGCTTGAAGAAGCAAAAAAAGCAGGTTTGAAAGTCATTGACAGTCATCTTATTCTTGAAAACAATACAAAGATGAGAGCTGAAGTTGAAAAAATGGGTGGTGTTGTGTACAAACGATACAGAATATTTGAAAAAGCACTCTGAGTTTACTCCTTATATCGTATGAATAGAACCGATAATTTCTACCTTTGAAACGAACATGAAAATTTTAAGGATTGGATTTTTGTAAACCTGTCTGAGCCGTTTCCTTCGGCGAACCACTTGCGATTTCGGGGTTCAGGAAATAAAAAGTTCCAATGCCAAAATATGTTATCATATTTTATTGAATATTAAATGTTTAACCTAATTATTCGGAAGTGAAAACAGTTCTCATCACAGGTGCCACATCGGGAATCGGCAAATCGACAGCTATTCTTCTGGCGAAAACTAACTACCGTCTTATACTGTGTGGCAGAAGAAAAGAAAGACTTGAAGAGCTTGTCAAACATCTTTCAGATTTCACGAATGTATGTTCTTTGAATTTTGATATAAGAGAAAAAGATCAGGTTATTCAAGCCATTTCGGGTTTGAAAAAAGAATGGCATACGATCGATGTGTTAATTAACAATGCGGGAAATGCACACGGACTAAGTTCTGTTGATAAGGGTGATCTTGAGGACTGGGATGCTATGATGGATATAAATGTAAAGGGACTTTTGTATGTATCACGTGCGATTTTGCCGGGAATGGTTGCTCGTAAAAACGGACACATCATAAACATTGGATCCATTGCAGGCAAAGAAGTATATCCCAAAGGAAATGTCTATTGTGCCTCTAAATATGCCGTTGATGCTATTACACAAGGCATGCGTATTGATCTCAATAAGTACAACATTAAAGTATCTGCAATACATCCCGGACTTGTTGAGACGGAGTTTTCTATTGTCCGCTTTAAAGGTGATGAAATAAAGGCAAAAAATGTCTACTCAGGAATGACGCCGCTTCGACCCGGGGATATTGCCGAAATCATAGCATTCATATTGAGCAGGCCGCAACATGTTACTGTTGCCGATTTGCTTGTATTGCCTAACGCTCAGGCAAGTGCAGTCATAATTAACAGAGATAAATAAAGAATATATTTGTTTTGCCATTCAGTAGATAGAATTAAAGTTTTCAAAAAGTTCTCATTCAATTGAATAACATTACAATAAATAACAAGTAATATTTACTATGATCTGAAGTATACTAGCTACTAAAAATATATGTTATGAACTACAGAAAACTAGGAAAAACGAACTTCACTATTTCTGAACTTAGCCTCGGAACCTGGCAGGTTGGAGGAAAATGGGGAGACAATTTCAACCATAATCTTGCTGAAAAAATATTAAATGATGCAATTGATAATGGAATAAACTTTATTGATACTGCTGATGTTTATAATGAAGGTGAAAGCGAAGTAGCAATAGGAAGTGTTTTAAAAAAGCGTTCTGAACGAATTTATGTAGCTACCAAATGCGGCCGGCAATTAAACCCCCACATCAGCGAATCTTATCAACCGGCTGTCTTAACCAAATTTATTGAAGACAGTTTAAAAAGAATGCAAATCGAGACCCTGGATCTGATTCAATTGCATTGCCCTCCGACAGAAGTGTATTACAGACCTGAAATCTTTGATTTGTTCAATAAATTAAAACAGGAAGGAAAAATTCTGAATCTTGGTGTAAGTGTTGAAAAAATTGAAGAAGCATTGAAAGCCATTGAATATCCAAATGTTACAACTATACAAATAATATTCAATATATTTAGACAACGTCCGGCCGAATTGTTTTTCAGAGAAGCAGAAAAAAGAAACATTGGAATCATTGTCCGTGTACCACTGGCAAGCGGATTATTGACAGGAACATATAGTAAAAACACTACTTTCAGCAAAGGAGATCACAGAAATTTTAATCGTAATGGAGCTGCCTTTGACAAAGGAGAAACGTTTTCAGGAATTGATTATGATAAAGGTCTTGAAGCAGTTGAAGAATTGAAATCACTGTTTCCCGGACAGAAAAACCTTGCCTCCTTTGCTTTAAAATGGATACTCATGCATAAGGAAATCAGTTGTGTTATTCCGGGAGCTTCAAAACCGGAACAGGTTTCTGCAAATCTTCATGCGCTTGATTTGCCTGATCTTAATACTGATATTATGACCGGAATAAAAACAGTATATGACAAATACATAAAAGATCCTGTCCATTTTCTTTGGTAAACTTACTGATTTACAGACTTTTTATCCTGCTCCTTTTTAATTTTTCCGTTTAATTGATTTACTTTTTTACTATACTGTACATCTTCTTTCCCCAGTTTTTCCAGGGCTTTATTTCTGCTCACTTCTGCTTTACGATTGTATTTTTCTAACTGCGTGCTCAATTTTTCAACTTCTCTTTGTTTTGCTATAAATTCCTTTTCCTGTATTTTTATCATTTTCCGATTATAGTTCTGTATTTGTTTGCTTTCCTCAAGCCTGATTTTTTCTTGTTTGGCAAGTTGTCGTTCTCTGATTTTTTTTTCCTTTGTATTGAACTTATCAATGCTTTTATTGACATCAGATTTGGACATTTTGTCTCTTTCTGCCTGTTGTTCATTTAATACGTTCTCGTTGTACTTTTGAATAGTACTGCTGATCTTTTCATCCATTGCCTTTTGTCTGGTTTGCTCTTTTTCTTTCAACTCCTTTTGCTTTTCATTGTATGCGGCTATCTCTGCACTGATCTTTTCCTGCTCCCTGATCCTCTGCTCCTGCTCGCGTGCTATCAGCTCTGCTTCTTTTGCATTCTGTTCGGCAATCTCCCTGTTGTATTTTGAACCGGTATTGGTGATTTCATCCTGTCTTGCCTGCCGGGAAGCCAGCACGTTCTCGTTATGCTTTTGGATCTCGTCACTCAGCCTTTCATATTCACGCTGCAATTGGGCGTATTCCTTTTCACTTACCTCTTGTTGCTTTTCATTGTAGGCGGCTATCTCATTCCGGTATTTTTCTGTATACTTTTTTTCCTTATTCACTTTTTCTTCAAGACGATCAAGTTCTTTTTGATTTTGCTTATCAATATCCTTGTTGTATTTTGAATCATCCTCAGCAATCTGTTCCTTCTGCAAGTCGATTTGTGCAAGCATTCTTTCATTATGCCAAATCAATTCTTTTCTGTGTTTGGCATATTCCTTTTCGCTAATTTGCTTTTTCTTTTCCAGTATATCTTTTTGTTTTTCATTATAGGCGACGATTTCATTGCTTTGTTTTTCTTGCATTCTTTCCTTCTTTTCTGCAGTGCGCGCAATTCGCAAGGCTTCTTTTTTGTTCAGTTTAAGCATTGCTTCAGTATACCTTGAATTTTCATTATGTATCTCATCCCGTCTTGCTTCCAGTTCAGCAAGAATCCGTTCGTTGTGCTTTTGGATCTCTTCGCTCAGTCTGTCATATTCACGCTGCAATTGGGCGTATT
>CAZWFM010000097.1:0-7005 GCA_964633185.1 uncultured Bacteroidales bacterium
CCCACTCATCAAACGAAATATAGATGGGTTTTTCGATTTTGTAAATATCGCGAACTGCTTTTATCTGAGCTGCCGGTATAGAGATCTTTTCTTCAAGGTCCATTGCATGCTGTCCCATATACACATAATAATCTGTGGAATACTCCCAGTATCGGTGCAAAGAAATATAATCGGCAATATCCTTGAATTCGTTAATTACTTTCCAGTTCCATTCCACCCATTTCATATCGGGCCCGTAGTTGGATGAACCATTGGCTATAAACGAAATTTCAGGATCGGTTTTCCACATTACCTTAGCAGCTTCCCTGGCAAATTTGCAGTAATCTTCAGCATTTTTATAACCCAGTATCCAGGGTTCACCATCCACTTCATTGCCCAGGCACCAGTATTTTATTCCAAAAGGCTCTTTGTTACCGTATTTGGTTCTTAAATCGGCGAAATACGTCCCCTGTTCCGTATTGCAGTATTCAACCCAATGCCTGGCATCGTCAAGGGTGCCTGTGCCAAGGTTTATACAAACCACATTTTCAGACCCTATTGCTTTGTTAAGCAAAACCCATTCATCAGTACCTACCTGATTGTTGTCGATCGTCCCCCACGCCAGTTCCTTTCGGATCGGGCGCAGGTTTTTCGGACCAATACCATCCTGCCAATCATATCCCGATACATAATTTCCACCGGGCCAACGCATATTGGTGATCTGAAGTTCTTTTGCTGCTTCAATATAATCGGTAAGAAAACCATCTTTATTGGCAATGGGCGAATCAGGATCATAAAGTGTCCCATAGAGTGTGCTAATGCTAGTTTCTCCCATATCAAAGACGATTGGCTCCATGAATACTCCATAAATTTTTGGATCAATCTCGCCAATTGCCCGATCAATATCGATTTTAATAGTTGCTTGTTGTGCTGAACCCAATAACGGAATAATGATGATTAGAAATGTTAGTTTTTTCTTAGTTGGTTTATTGATTGAATATGGGTTCAATTTAAGTTAAAATCTCAAATCATCCTGTGAACCTTAATAAATGAACTTTCGGACCGTGAATGATATCTATGAGATATAATCTTATAGAGTAACCTTTAATCAAATATGAAAAAAAATTCTTGGATAGATGTGGTATTCATTTTTGATGCAGGTTTAAGCAAGTTAAATAAGCAGGATTAATATTCAGCAAAAACTCATACTCCATGTTGCAGGAATACTCTTATAAAAATTAGTATAAACACGTTTTCCAAAATACGTCTTTAAGCTGATTTATAAAAGTTCAAAAGTTATTTTCTTTGAAATCAAAAAACAACTTCAATGAAGTCAGATATCTATAAGATCCTTTTTCAAGATGTTAGACTTATCGAAGGATTGCATGCCTGTATGAATTGTGGCATCTGCACAGCAGTTTGTCCGGCAGCAGAGTATTTTGAATACGATCCAAGAACCATTGCTGTCACGGTTCAATCCGGAAATGAAGAACAAATTACAGCTTTGCTTGAAGGGGATACCATTTGGTTTTGCGGACAATGTATGTCGTGCAAGCCAAGATGTCCCCGCAACAACTGTCCCGGAATGATAATCAACGTTTTGCGGAAAGTGTCTCAGGAAACAGGTGCTTTTGCCAAAAGTAAATATGGTCGTCAGCAATACCTAATATTCAGAACAGTTGGAGAAAATATTAAAAAGTTCGGGTATTGTGTACATCCTTCAGCGGTTAATCCTGAGACGCATCCTGAACAGGGGCCTGTATGGAATTGGGTATACGAAAATATGTATAGTGTATATAAAGCTGTAGGAGCAAATCTTGACGGAGACGGAGCCGGTGCTATGCGTAAAATACCGGACCAGGATCTGAAAGAATTGCATAATATTTTTGAAATAAGCGGTGGATATGAACTTGCTGAAACAGTTGAATATTACAGCAGGCAAAAAGCAATTGAATTTGGTTTTATTGATCGCAATGGTGAAGCCGATATGGACCAATATTTAGAATTTATTCTGAATGGAGAAAACCAATAAATAAAAACATATAATGGAAAAGAATACCAGGATTAAATGGAGTGAATACAATAAAGAAATTGCAGACAATGATTATTACTATTTGAGAAGTTGTATACGACAAAACTTTAATCCGGGAGCAGAAAAATTTTTCCTGGATATGCTTCGTAACAAATTAGGAAAAACAATTTATGACGATCCGCATCATACCACATGCACCGGCATAGGATATCATTCAGATATTGTACCCTTTGACACCTTTCAGGTAATGATAGCCAGACAATTTTCATTGATGACGGAAAAAGGGTATAAAAATGCTGCCATTTCCTGTATCACTTCATTTGGTGGATATCATGAGGTAGTTTCTACCTGGAAAGAATTTCCCGATGAGGAAAATAAAACCCGCGAAAGACTGAAAAAAGCCACAGGCCGCGAGTTTGAAATCCCGGAAAATATAGCTCATGCCTGCGATATCATTTACAAATTCAGAAACGAAATAGCCGAAAAAGCCAAATATAAACTTGTGCATACGAAAACAGGGAAACCACTGAAAATTGTTGATCACATTGGCTGTCACTATGCAAAGATTTTTCCTGATAAGGGAGTCGGCGGTGCCGAGTATTCTCCTGTATTAAGCGGATTGGTTACTACATGGGGCGGTGAATCAGTTAATTATCCCGAAAGACGACATTGTTGCGGATTTGGCTTTCGTCATTACCTGGTAAAATGCAATCGAAGCTACTCCATATCCAATGCAAAGAAGAAATTTGAAAGCATGGAACCTTACCAGCCTGACTTAATTATTACCAATTGTCCCGGATGCAACATGTTCCTTGATCGGTGGCAGTATGCCCTGGCACAAATAGAAGGCAAAACATACGGCGGAGGATCCAATGGCATACCTGTTTTATCACACGAAGAGTTGGCTGGTATTGTATTGGGATACGATCCTTGGTGGGATCTTAGCCTGCAAATGCATCAGGTAGATGTTGAACCCCTGCTGAAAAAAATGGGAGTGAAATATTCACCGGAAGAAAAATACCTTGACGTGAACAGAAAAGTTATAAGTGAACCTTTGTTTACTGGTTGTTTGTCTCAATAAGATATACAATGGAAAATATAAAACATATTGCCATAATTGGTGGTGGAATTGCCGGAATGGAATCAGCGGCGGCCCTTGCAAAATTTGGGTATAAAGTAACTGTAATTGAAAAAAGTGATAAAACAGGCGGTAAATTAAGAAACTGGAATCACCTGTTTCCTGATTTTTCCGATCCGGATGCACTTGTTGATGATATTAATAAGAAAGCGTCTCTGGCCAATGTGAATATCATATACAATACTGAAATATCAAACATTAAAAAACAAAACGGCCGTTTTGAATTATCTGACACAAAAGATGTCAAGATATTTTCTGATGCTGTTGTCATTGCCTCTGGTTTTAAACTATTTGATGCCTCATTGAAAGAAGAATATGGTTATGGAATATTCGACAATGTTATTACTTCCGCTGATCTTGAAAGGATCATTAAAGTAAAAAAAGTATTATCTACCATTGACAATAAAATACCAAAGCGAGTGGCAATTATTCATTGTGTCGGATCGCGTGATGCAAAGGTTGGAAACACATACTGTTCAAAAGTATGTTGTATAACTGCGATAAAACAAGCTATTGAGATAAATAAAATGATGCCTGAATGTGAGGTGTTTTGCTTTTATATGGATTTAAGGCTTTACGGTTCACATTTTGACAGCCTGTATCTCACTGCTCAACAGCAACACAATATCCAGTTTATACGGGGACGTTTATCTGAGGTGTCTGAAAAACAAGACAGTAGCTTACAAATAAAAGCGGAAGATACTCTTTCGGGAAGGCCTCTGCGAATGAAAGTGGATATCGTAGTGCTTATGGTAGGAATGGAACCGGAAGTGTCAAATGATAAGCTGATTAAAGACAACACTGTCCAATTGGATGAAAATGGATTTTTTAAATCAAAAAACATACACGATCACAGAAGTTGCACTACCCACAATGGTGTTTTTGCTGCAGGCGCCTGTCTATGTCCTATGTCAGTATGCGAAACGCTTGAAAATGCCAGATCTGTTGTATTAGAAGTTAATAATTACTTTGTAAAACAAAAGACATGAATGATTTAAGTTTTCTCAAACCTGCCTCCAGGCAGATTGATTTTGACCATTTCGATAACCGTTTGTTGTTGTATGTTTTGCAATACGAACCCTCTTTCCTTACCTGTGTATCTTGCGGCGGTTGCACGGCAACCTGCAGTGCCGGCAATCTTACAAATTTTAATGTTCGTAAAATTGGACTTTCGCTTCGTCGCGGTGAAATTGATATACTTGCTGAAGAAATACAGAAGTGCATGTTTTGCGGAAAATGCACGTTGGTATGTCCTCGAGATATAAATATCCGTAATGTGGTATTATTGATCAAAAAGCGCATTGCAGAATTGAAAAAACAATAGCTGAAGTATACTATGGAAAAACTTATCATTATTCCTTTTAGCGCCGGATTAATATACCTTGTCGGGATATTGATATTACGCAGTGTGAAGTGGATAAGCGGTCTCTCAAAAATGGATAAGCTGCGATTATTCTATTCCCTGAAAGCAGGCAAGGTTCTCAAATCTGTCAAAGAAGCCTTTGTTGAAGGATTGCTGCACAGAAAGATCTTTTTGAAAAATCCTGTATTAGGATATATGCATATGAGCCTGGCATTCGGATGGTTTCTACTCATTGTTATTGGCCATTTAGAAGCAATGGTAGCACATGGTGAAATCTTTGTACCACTTTACAAGCCTGTCTTTTTTCGTTTTTTTGAAACAGGAAGAAGTTTTCCTTTATCCGGTGTTTTTTCATTTATTATGGATCTGTTGTTGCTTTTTGTACTTACCGGACTTGGACTGGCAATCACAAAACGTTTTAAAAAGCGGCTATTTGGAATGCGAAAAACTACACGTTTAAAATCCGGAGACAGAATAGCACTTACCTCACTCTGGCTGATTTTTCCACTGAGGTTATTTGCTGAAAGTGCATCTGCCGCATTGTACAATAACGGAAGTTTTCTTACCGGATCTATCGGCAAAATCCTGACCGGTATTACAAACCCTGAACTGATAGACCTGCCTCTTTGGGTTGCTTATTCAGCTACTCTATGCTTCTTTTTTATTGCATTGCCTAATTCAAGATATATGCATATTCCCGGTGAGATAATATTCATTTTTATTCGAAATGCCGGTATAAAGCTTAAAAAATATACTAATACGTATACGGATATACAGGTATTCTCCTGCTCACGTTGTGGCATATGCCTTGATAATTGCCAACTATCAACAGCCGGAATAAATGATTCGCAATCGGTATATTTATTAAAAAAAATCAGGAACAGGAACCTTACTGATGAAGAACTGTTTAATTGTTTGTTATGCGGAAAGTGTGAGATTGATTGTCCGGTTGGTATCAATACTATCGATTTACGTATTACTCAGCGAATTGAATCAACCAGACAATACAACTCATCTTATGATTACTTGTATGATTTAGCACCTGAGAAAACTGACATAATTTATTTTGCAGGCTGTATGACTCATCTGACACCAGGTATAATCTCTGCGATGAAAAGAATATTCCTGGCTGCCGGCGATAAGGTATGGTTTATGGATGAGACAAAAGCTCCTTGTTGTGGACGCCCTCTAATGCTTGCAGGACAATACGAAGCTGCCTCAAAACTTATAGAAAACAATACAAAGACGATCATGATGTCGGGAGCAAAAAAACTTATTGTATCCTGTCCGATCTGCTATAGAGTTTTTAAAGAAGATTACGAACTGGAAAAAGTTAATGTACTTTTTCATGCTGATTATTTTTTACAATTAATCAATTCAAAACGTATTGCTATAGATAAATCAAATACCAGATTTGTTTATCATGACCCTTGTGAACTGGGTAGAGGTATGGGTATGTATGATGTGCCACGTAATGTGCTAAATGTAGCAGGAAATGTGATTGAAATTAAAAAAGAAAAAGAAATGGCTCATTGCTGTGGTGGTAGTTTGGGGAACTTAAAAATTACACAGGCAGAAAGAAATACATTACGTCATCATGCAATTGAGGATTATTTAAGTTATGAACCCGACCTGCTTGTTACAGCGTGTCCCATGTGTAAGAAAACATTTGCCCGTGAAAACCATATTAAAGTAATGGATATTGCAGAAGTAATAGCAGTACAGTCCATTTTAAATTTATCATCAGGTCAAATTACTAGAAAAGAGATTGTTCTTGAAGAGGAGATTATTAACCAAGGTTAATAAGGAAGACTCAGAAGACTATTGTATTCATGTCGGATATCATCTCTATGTTTACTGAGTTCTATAGTCATTTGCCTGAACTCTCGGTCATACTACCTGTTTTTTTCATAAGACTTTTAGTGACGATCTATTTGCTTAACTTACTGCCCGGAAAAAGATAGCAGTACCATTCACTCACCGTTGACAAATCCTGAAGCAAATAAGGAAGTTCGCCTGTTATAAAACTTTTGTATATTTAGCCTAAAACTATCACAAACGACAACGAATTGGGGCGATCACCACTGCTTGCCTTACCGGCAATCATGGTGCAAAAAATAGGAATGGCACATGAAACCCTCATTCACAGAAGTTTACACTTGTGTACCACAGCACTTCAGTGCGCAAACACAAAAGGTGATGAATAATATATTAGGGTTCCATGAGTTTATGTGTATGGAGTTAAAAATTAACCAGTGTAAGTATTAGAATATCTGATGTTTATTACAATTTTGTTCGAATGAAATATGAAGACAATCCCAAAAGCATTAAGTATCACGTAAAAAAATACTTGCTTAAAAATGCAGATCTTTATAAAAATAAAAACGTCATTGACTTTCCTGCAGGTAATGGTGTTACTTCCCGTATATTAAGAGAAATCGGAGCACACCCAAAACCTTTTGATCTATTTCCTGAATATTTTGAAATTGAAGG
>CAZWFM010000098.1:0-6909 GCA_964633185.1 uncultured Bacteroidales bacterium
GTGATCACGATCAAAGTTCAGGTAATGAATGGCTGAATCATAATTGACCAGCCAGAAGGAACCTACTCAAGTTGCAACTCATACACCCTGTCGTCATACATGTCATAACGAATAATACCGAAGATATCGGAATAATAAATTGTTTTTACTTTAAAATGTATTGTATCAACAGTGATATCTTCAACTACATATATATCTTCTAGCAACGTATCCCCCAGTAAGTAATTAATAGCAGGTATATCATTATAGTAAAAAGTCACAATACTTAATGCCCCCCAAAAACTAACATCTTGATAATCACGAACAAATCCGGATATCGGACAATTTTGACATTCTGTAATTCCTTCATAATCAACCCATAATATTTCATCTCCTTCCTTCTTATCAATAATTTCATGCTCATTTACTATTTCATTGATCCTGTAAGTATCTGCCAGGAATTCGCTTTTGAAAACAAGCGTATCGTTTTCTTCATAAATGAACCACCGCGAATGATCCAGATAATGGATTTTGTCTTTCTCACAGGAAATAAGGATTAACAGAAGCGCTGTGATTATAATACTGTTTTTTTTCATATGATGGTTTTTATTCTGCAAGTTATTATACGATTATGTGTCCATATTGTTTTTATCTGCCTTCTTCAATCATTAATACGCAGTATTGTAAACTAATCACAGGAAGGATAATCACCAATTGTTAATTTCCTGTAATAAACAGGCATATTATCCGGCGCTATTTCAACAACATTTGCTTCGAATGTGCCGTTGTCGGTTGTCTCAAATCCCGGATTCAGTACAACCTCCTTACCTGCTGAGAGCACAATGTTTTTGTTATTTAAATCTAATATTCTTGAACATGTAATATTGTACTTTGCTTTCGGAGTTTGACCAAACGGCCAGACGGGAAAGTAATCAGGGAGATTTTCCCAAGAAGGAGGATTAGTTAGCCAAAACAGATTATGAAGCAACATATAATCCAAACCGTTGTACTCACCTGTAAATGCATCTTCCGGATCATTATTGCGTTCAGGCCATACCAACCGGGATGCTGAAGACCAGTTTACATCTCTCATAATTAATTCACCATTTATTATCTGCTTGTTTGGCCCACATGTTGGGGCGCAATTCAATAATCCGAGAACAAACGTTTTATCGTCATTGCTGATCTTTGAATAGTCATTATTTATAACAGACCAGATGAGGGGTAAGTGTTCATATTTCAGCACGTCATTATCATCTTGTTTTTGAATTAAAACTTCATAGGGTGATGTTCCATTTGCATCCGGTATATTACCGGTTGCACATAAAGTTCTCAAACAATAATCGTCTTTTGAAAAATGATATAAGTCTGTTGACCATGAATCAATCGTTTCGTAAAGCGGTGGGTTTGAAACAAAGTCAAAGACCGCCTGATAGTAATCTGTCCCTGTAAGAGCTAACTCAACATCGATAAACCCTTGGAAAATAATAGGTATAACTCTATTATAAACATAAAGTTTATAAGTAATTTCAGTTAAAGGACAAGACAAGGAATACTTAAATAACGGAACGCTGAAATCATAATATGAATTAAGAGAAGTTCCGGTGATAAAATTATGAGTTTTTGCAAATCCATAGGATGAAATATGCATGCCTCCGTCAAGACCACTTCCTTCAGAAACAAATTCGCCAGTTTCAGGATTTTTTAAATACCATATATGGGCCAGATCATTTTTTATATATAATGGCGGTATAATTTGCCAGCTTATTGTATGAATAAGTGTTTCGTGAATCATTCTGCCAATTATTCTTTGTGTATTGTCCCTGACAATTTGTTTAAAATTTCTTACGGCACCATCAACAACTTCGTTATCTACCAAAGCGTTCACCAGCGCAAATGACTCAAGGAGATGCCAGCAATTATCCTGGCTTTCTTCAGGAGGTATACCTTCTAAATCATTATTCATTTCCCAAGTTGGTTGTAGTTGTTGAAAATACAAATACGTGTCTGTTCCATCAGGACCATATTTATTCCAAAATTCAGGTGTGATATCCTCTCTAACAAAAAAGCCATTCAATGCATTATTTCCTCCATAATAGGATTCGGCAGTGTTATCCAGCCGTTCAAAGGTTTTTAAAGCATAATAAAGGTCTTTGGCGGTTTGTGAAACATCCTGTTCGTGATCTTTAAGCAGCCGGTATTCTGTGGCAAGCATAGAGATATATTGATTCAATGAACCGTTTCCGTCATCCCATCCGATGGCATTGCCGATTATGCGGTGAGCCGGTATATTTGTACCGGGATCAGTATAATTCTCCGTAACAACAAATTGTTTTAACCTCTCCCTGTAATACCAGTATGTCTCCAGGTAGTTGGGATCGCCCTGGCTTTTTAAATTCATAATAAAAACAACAAGTATTATCAAAGGCAGAACAATTTTTATAAGCGTTTTTCTATCGAAAATCTTATAATATATCTTGATTCTATTACCGATTAATTTCATCATAAACTAGTTTAATGTGTAACAGGTTAATACTTAATCGGTAAGGATCATCTTCTCAATTCCGACAATTTCTCCGTCTGCAATTAACGAATAATGGTATATTCCAGGCTGTAGTTCAGAGCCATAGATCACAGCACTTCCATATTCCCTTTCAACAACCGTAATGCTTTTTACCTGTTTCCCCTGCAAATCGTATATGGTTAAAGTAGCCTTTTCAACGTTTTCCGGTAAATAAAATTCAATTTCCGTGTTTTCAGAAAACGGGTTGGGTTTGTTTTGCATGAGTTGTGCAACACTTTCAGAAATCTCAGAAATTTCATCACTTCCGGAATTCTTCAACTTAACATCTTTCACTTTGGTTTCAAGAGACTCAATCCTGCCATTTTGAACTTTTAATGCCTCCACAAGCATAGGAATTAATTCAATGTAATTAATACTAAGATATCCAAGGCTGTCTTCATATACCAGTTCAGGATAAAACTCTCTGAATTCCTGGGCTATAAAGCCATAGTGTTCTTTATCAAAATCTTTGTGGTCACTAACGTGTTCCGGTTTTTTTAATTTATATTGTTTGGCTTTTAAATTATACAGCAGATTGATTTCATCTTGCTTTGGATCCTTGATTTCATCTTTAAACCTGACATCTGATGAGGTAATGGTACCTGTAGCCCTGATATTGCCTGAAACATCAAGCGTATACTCCGGACTATAGGGTCCTTTGTTAATACCTACATAGCCATTTGAATAATTAATCACCATTCTTGAAAAGCTATAGCCTTCTGTTTTAAAATAATAACTTGTTGAACTTGTTATTGAACCATTAGAAAATGCAATAAAATTCGTTCCCTTTTGCACTTTCAACTGGTATCCTGTTGATGGTTCGCATGGGCCCATGCTAACATGTCCGTCTGTTCCGACCTTTATCTGGGAGTGAACAGATACAACGACAAGAGTTGCTGTAACTAGCAAAAAAAATTTCTTTTTCATTTTAACGGGTTTTTAGGTGAATAAAAAAAATATCATTGAATATGCATTATGCATTTAAATGATCTGTAACAAATACAACTATTTCTGATTAACACAGTTTGCGTAACATGGAATTAATATTTTTTACCTGGCACATAACTTCCTTTCTTAAGCCTGCAAGTAGCTAATATATATATATATGAAAATCAAAACGAAATGTGAAGTTTTTTTGGCAGGTTTCTTTATCGATTATTTCCAGGTTGCGTTTTGTGGATTGCCGGTTCTCTGATTATTGTTTTTAGACGAAACGCGTTTTCTTGTTGTTTCTTCATCCACGGGTTTTCACCCTTGGTTACCAATAGTGTAACTCCTCCGGAGTTAGTATATTAATAAATGAATAACAAATATTAAGAGCACCATCTGCCGGGATTATTCTGTGCCACTTCATTGAATGGTGCGCAATGGCAAAGCATGGATAGTTGAGTCTCCATGTCTGGACTATTTTGTGTATATAACAACCTGAATTTATTAACAAATTGCAGAATAAGCCTGTACCAGGTCCTCCTGAATGTCCTTTATATGTTCAATTCCCACGGATATTCTGAGAAGCCCTGGTTCCACACCTGCTGATATTTGTTCTTCAATGCTTAACTGCTCATGGGTGGTTGAACTGGGGTGGATGATCAGGGTTTTTGCATCTCCGACATTTGCCAGGTGACTGATCAGTTTTACATTGTTCACCAGTTGATCTGCCACTTCCTTACCACCTTTCACTTTACAGGTTAATACACCCCCAAAACCTCTTTTCAGGTATTTTTTCGCCAGTTTATTATACGGACTGTTTTGCAGTCCGGGGTAATTTACCTGTTCCACCCAGTTTAGCGTTTGCAGCCATTTTGCCAGGGCAAGAGCATTCTCGTTTATCCTGTCCATCCGCAACGAAAGCGTTTCCAGTCCCTGGAGAAAAAGAAATGCGTTAAAGGGACTCAGTGCGTTTCCATAATCACGCAAGCCTTCAACACGGGCCCTCATAATAAATGCGACGTTTCCAAACGGGCTGTCCGTGCCAAATGTTTCCCAGAATTTTAAACCATGATATCCTTCGGATGGCTCTGTAAACATTGGAAATTTACCATTGCCCCAGTTGAAATTCCCGGCATCAACAATCACTCCGCCTATACTGGTCCCGTGACCTCCAATCCACTTGGTGGCCGATTGCACAACCACATTGGCCCCATGCTCAATAGGCCGCAAAAGGTAGCCTGCAGCACCGAATGTATTGTCAACGATCAGAGGAATATCATTTTCCTTAGCCACTTTAGCAATTGCTTCAAAATCGGGGATATTGAACTTTGGATTTCCTATGGTTTCAAGGTAAATGGCTTTGGTCTTTTTGTCAATCAACTTTTCGAATTCGGAAGGATCATCGCCTTCTGTAAATTTTACCTGTATCCCAAGACGTTTGAATTGTACTTTAAACTGGTTGTATGTGCCTCCATACAAACAGGAGGTAGAAATGAAATTGTCCCCTGTTTCAAGGATGTTAGTTAATGCCAGGAATTGTGCCGACTGTCCCGAAGAAGCAGCCAGTGCTGCTACTCCTCCTTCGAGAGCGGCAATGCGCTTTTCAAACACGTCGGTGGTCGGATTCATTATCCGGGTATAAATATTTCCGAATTCCTTCAATCCGAAAAGCTTTGCAGCATGATCGGAGTCTTTAAACAAATAGGATGTTGTCTGGTGAATAGGCACAGCCCGCGAGAGTGTTTTATCCACTTCATGTCCTGCGTGCAATTGCAGGGTCTCAAAATGATAATTTTCAGTCATGGTAGTATTGAGTTTTACAATGAATAACAAATTAATAGAGAAAATGTGCACGGAAAGGTGCGGCAAAAAGACATGTCCGGTTATGACATGCAACAACAGCAAAAACACATGCACATAGGCTCGCGGAGCATGAATAAATAAGTTTTCTTACTGTGTTGCTCTGTACAAATCATTTGGAATCAAATTGTATTGCAAAGAAAGTCATTCTTTGATAGAAAACAAAAAAAATAAAAAGATATTTTAATCTTAATTAATTCGTTACCAACCAGATTACTATAATCCAGTCAGAGTTATCAAGAAAAAAAGGCATCATGGATAAAGATGCCTTTTTGATTGTATTGAGGTTGATCAGGGTTCTTACTCGATGAGTATCCTTTCATAATAAGAATACTTGTTTCCCTCGATTTTGACCAGATACAATCCTTGCGGATAGCTGGTAAGATTGAATTTTAATTTGTAATTCCCGGAGGTATTTTGAATGCTGTACTTTTTCAGTGATTTACCGGTAATCGATATGATCTCAATTGCATATCCTCCTGCGTGCAAATTCTCGAGTTCAACAGTAAATACTCCATCTGAGGGATTGGGATATATTTTGGTTGATGACTTTTTGGGTATTGCTTTGTTGATGTTATCACAAATCAAGGGATAAACCATAACTTCATCGGTGAACTGACAACCGGTTGCATAATCTGTAACAGTAACACTGAAAGGTCCCTCGACAGCAGTTATAGTTTGTGAAGTCTCCTCATTTGACCATAAGTATTCATCCCATCCTTCTCCGGCATCAAGAATATTGTAATTTTCTTCGCAACTTGTTGGTTCCGTAACATCTATTGAAAAATCATCAAATTCATCACAGGGATTCACAAGATTCAGGTCATCCAGTATCAATTCGCTTCCCACTTCACCGCTTCCGCCATCTCCAATTTCAAAATAGAGGGTAGTGCTGAATACATAACCCACTTCAGTTATTGTGGTTCCCGGGGGATAGATGAGATTCACCGAAAATGGGGTATATTCACTTGCTGTTAACAGGATTGTTCCATTTTCATATTCATTCTCTTCTTCATCTCTCAGTATGACATAGGCAATAGCCGTATCGTTTGCGGCCGGAGTAAATTTGTAAAAGCCTGTCAGTCGTGAAGGATTGAAATCGACAGGGAATGAAGGAATTTCATCGCCGAAGATCATCTCTGTGCTGTAGGGCATAAGAAAACTAGCCACTACATCGGTCATACCTTCATCACCGGGAATGCTGGTTTCAACGGCTTTTATACTGATGGCATAATCTCCCGAATGTGCGTCATCAATTGCTTTTGCCGATGTATCACCACCGAAAAAATGGATAAGAAAATTGGCTGTAAGATGATCAACAGGATCGAGGTATGCTTCGTCTTCCCACACTTCAAAATCACAATTTGGTATGGAATCGTCAATCGTACCAAACCATAGTGAGTCGACCTGCACCCAGCTCTCCGATACAGGATGGTATGGATTTGTACTGGTTATGCCAATAAAAGCTGTATCAGGTGTTCCGGCAGGGGTTTCAACTCTCCATCCCATCTTTATATAGGTACTTTGAGTTCCTACAATAGGAAATATATTCTGACCTATGGGATTGCCGCTTTCTT
>CAZWFM010000099.1:0-6893 GCA_964633185.1 uncultured Bacteroidales bacterium
GCTGTTTTTAATCTTTGCCAGTATTTCAATGCGATCAAATGGCTTTGATATATAATCATCAGCACCTGAGTCAATTCCTCTGATTTTTGAGTCTCTGTCATCAAGCGCCGTAATAAGAAAAATAGGAATATGTGCAGTTTCTTTTGTTTTTCTGATGTTTTCACAAACTTCAAATCCATCCATTTTAGGCATCATTACATCAAGAAGAATAATATCAGGATGATGTTCAATCGCAGCATTAAAGGCGTCTTCTCCATCTTTACTGATAATAAGATCATAACCTTCAGGAACCAGAATAGCTTCTAAAAGTTCCCTTCCAATGGGTTCGTCATCTGCAATCAGGACTTTAATTTGTGTCTTACTCATTTGGTTTGAATGATAATCTTAGCTTAGAGAGTAAATTTATAACAAATTTATAATTGTTCAGGCTTAATAAGGAATATGTGAATTTTTTACAACTTATCAAATGTATTTTCAATTAGATTATTTGTAATATTATGGTGAGTTTAAAACTAAAGACTGTTTTTCTGTATGTCGATGACCGAATCGATACTAAAAGCGCTTATGAGGTTATTTGCTATTGTAACGCAAATACACCCTGAAGAAAAACTCTCACAATCAAGAGCTATAATAGAGGCCTATCTGAAACAATTGGTTAATCCAGGTAAGGTTAATCAATACCTGATCATGTATGACTTTTATCACAGCAGTTTAAGGGAACGGGAAGCAAAAACGGGAGAAAAGCAAATGTCTTTATTCTCTGTGAAAGCTATTATTATCTGTGAACAAATCAATAAAATTCTCGACAAAAAGCAAAAGCTTCTTGTTTTAATGCAACTGTTGGAAATATTGAACATCAAAGAAGTTTTACAGGATGAAGACATTGATTTTGTACGGACCATTGCAATTGCCTTTAAGTTTGACGAAAAGGTTTTTCAAAGTTGTAAATCATTTATATTGGATACTTTATATGATATACCACAGAAGAAGAATATACTTGTAATCGACGGTAAAAATGAAACAGATTATCCGGGAATAAAGCATATATACAGAGAGTATTTAAAGGGGAAAATCATTATCCTTTCAGTTGAAATGGCCAATACCTATCTTTTCAGAAATGTAAACGCAGCCGACAGATTATATTACCAGGGGAAGGATGTGATACCTAACCGAACTTACTACCTTGAAAAAGGATCGACCATTCGTAGTCCATTAATCGGAAAATTATACTATAGCGATATTGTTAAAGAATTCCTTCATTCAGATGATGATATTAAGATTAATCTGGCAGTTGAAGATCTGGAGTTTAAATTTAAAAATACTTCCATTGGCATTCAATCCTTCAATCTATATGAAGAATCAGGTATGCTTGTCGGTATTATGGGAGGAAGTGGAGTAGGGAAATCGACTCTTCTTAATCTGCTGAATGGAAATCTTAAACCCAGAAAAGGAAGAGTGCTAATAAATGGATATGATGTACATACCGAAAAGGAGGATTTGGAAGGAATAATAGGATTTATACCTCAGGATGATCTGTTGATTGAAGAACTCACTGTTTTTCAAAATCTTCTGTTCAACGCTCAACTTTGTTTTAAAAAATTAAACAAAGAAGAAATTGTATTAAGAGTAACAAAACTGCTAACTGATTTGGATCTCTTTGAGATTCGAAAGATGAAAGTTGGAAATCCATTAAACAAATTTATTTCCGGTGGACAAAGAAAAAGATTAAATATCGCACTTGAGCTTATTCGCGAACCTTATGTTTTGTTTATTGATGAACCAACATCGGGATTATCATCATCAGATTCCGATATGGTTATTGATCTTTTAAAAGAACAGAGTCTTAAAGGTAAACTGGTGATTATTAATATACATCAGCCATCATCCGATATTTTTAAAAGGTTTGATAAACTTCTTGTTATGGATAAGGGAGGCAAAGTAGTTTTTCATGGGAATCCGCTTGATGCACTTGTATACTTTAAAACGGAAAACCAACTTATTAATGCAGAAGACGGGGAATGCCCGACTTGCGGGAATGTAAATCCGGAACAGATTTTACAAATACTTGAATCTAAAAAAGTCAATGAATATGGTGAATTGATTGAAGAACGGCAAGTTACATCAGAAGCATGGTATCGTGGATTTAAGAAGAACCTGGAACCCGATATTTACCTCGGAGCAGAAATTAAAACAAATATCCCTTCCAACGATTTTCAGATACCAGGCAAGGGCAAACAGTTTAAAATATTTAGTATCAGGAACTTGCTTTCTAAATTGAGTGATAAACAATACATGATTATTAATTTACTTGAAGCCCCTTTGCTTGCATTTATACTTGGATGGTTTACCAGGTACGATGCCGGGACTGCTGACAATCCTAACCTATATATTTTTGGTGAAAATGTAAATCTTCCGATATATATTTTTATGAGTGTTGTTGTTGCTCTATTTTTAGGGCTTATGGTGAGTGCAGAAGAAATTATAAGAGATAAAAGAATTTTACAAAGAGAGTCTTTCCTGAATCTAAGCAGATTTAGTTATTATAATTCAAAACTGGTTTTATTGGTTGTTCTTTCAGCTATACAAACTGCTCTTTTTGTATGGATCGGCAATACTATTTTACAGATCCAAGGCATGTTTTTTTATTATTGGCTTATGCTGTTTGTAACAGCGTTATTATCCAATCTGATAGGTTTGAACATATCTTCAGCTTTAAAATCGGTTGTTGCGATCTATATTCTTATACCCCTGCTACTTGTTCCGCAAATATTACTCGGAGGGGCAATGATCAGATTTGAGAAACTCAATTCAAAGCTTACAAATCCAAATTATGTCCCTGTCGTTGGTGACATTATGCCTTCGAGATGGGCATATGAAGGACTTACGGTAAACCAGTTTAAAAATAACGCATATGAAAAACCATTGTTTGAGATTGAACAGAAAGCAAGCGATGCAGCTTTTAAACTGAACTATTTGCTTCCTGAACTTACATTAAAATTGAATACGATTGAAAGAAGCATCAAACACAATATGAATTTTTATAAGACCAGCAAGGATCTTGAATTATTGAGAAATGAAGTATTGAAAATTGGAGCCCAATTAAATGAAATTGACATTGACATTGCTTTTATTTATCAATTGAATTCAAATGATTTTAATGTGGCTTGTGCAAATAAAACAAGAAAATTCATTGAATATGCACGAAGAATTTATTCCAAACAACTGGATAACTCCATAGAAGCTAAAGATGCTTTATTACTCGAATTGCGAAATAGAATGGGCGGCAATGAATTATTAATAAACTTTAAACAGGCTTACCATAATACACAAATTGAAGAACTTGTATTAAACAAAAGAGAAACCTTAAAAATAACGGAATATAATAACCAACTCATAAGAAAGGATGAGCCGATTTTTATTCTGCCTGATATGAAGTTTGGAAGAGCGCACCTTTTTGCTCCTGAAAAAAGGTTGTTCAATGTATACATGGATACATACTGGTTCAACTTGTTCGTAATTTTTTTAATGATTTTGCTTTTTTATTGGTTATTATTGATTGAAGCTTTCAAAAAAATAATGCAATTTTCCAGTGAATATAATCCGGATACGCTCTTTAAAAATTTAAAAGAATATTTAAAATTTATTATGAAACCAATATTTAAGAATAGTATGGATAATTCTCTTTCATAGTTGGCTTTTTATTAATTTTATTAAATAATAATAATTCATATCCTATGATGATAAAGAAAATAGTATTAGGCGTATTTATTTTGCTATTCGTTTTTGGATGCAGGAATAGCAGTTCTGACAAAAAAGTTAAGAACATTGAAGATGAACTATACGGATTTGATCAGATGGAAGAAATGAAGAATGTATACTATCGATTCCCATCACCTGATGAGATGTTGAATTTTATTGATAAGAAAGAACTTCAATTTAATGATGTAATCCTGCTTTCGACTGAAAATGCCAAAGGCTATATAGATTCAAAATCACAGGCTCTCAATCTGGGTATATATATAGCTGATCTTGCATACATAACACTTTTTCAAAGGCAAAAAGAAGCCTTAACATATTTTACTGTTGTTTACAGTTTAAGCGATAAGCTCAGAATTGCCTCAGCTTATAATCCTTTTATGCTTAAAAGATTTGAAGACAACATCAAGAATATTGATTCACTCAAAGTACTTACCAATGAAGCTATGACATACCTGACAGATTATCTTGTTAAAAACGAGAAAGAAAAAACATTTGCAATCATATCAATTGGTGGTTTTGTGGAGAGTATGTATTTGGCCTTCCATTTGGCTGATGGATTCAATGAGAATAATATAATAATACAGAGAATATCTGATCAGAAGCTTGTTCTTGAAAATTTAATTAACTATTCACTTGATTATTCTGATGATCAGAATGTATCAGAAGCGTTAAAACTATTGTATCCGATACGGACTGTATTTAATGAATTTCTTACTATAACTGAGGAAACAACCGTAGAAAAAACAGAAGATGGTAAATTAATCATTAAGGGTGGTGAAAAAATCATAGTTACCGAAGAGCAGTTCAATAAACTCAAAGAAATTACTTTTAAAACACGAAAGTCAATAACTGAAAATCTGGAAAACTAAAATAAAGTATGAAAAATACACTCTATCTAATTTTGTATACGACCCTATTGTTATCACCTTTTGTTTCATTTTCACAAGATTGTACTGACTATCATCAGTATCATTGTATATATGCTGATTACTCTTTCTTTTACAGCAGACAATCTAAGAGTGCACTTTTTAAGCGAGGACAGACAAGTGAGCTTAAAATTGTCGCTTATAATGGTGAGGACTATTACATTGCCGTATGTGCACACCGTAAATTCGGAGATATTCATTTAAGAATTCTGGAAGATAATGCCAGTAAAAATGTTATCTATGATAATGCAGATGATGAATACAATGAATCCATCATTTTTTCTAATGAAATTACAAGGAATTTAATTGTTGAAGTAACAGTTCCTGAAGATGGGAAAGAAGATACCAACGATCGCAGATGCGTTGGTGTCGTAATTCAATTTAGAAAAACAGAAACCGGCGAAGAAAATAGAGGGAAACTCGGTTTCTGATCTTATCATTTCATCTGAGATCCTGTCTATAAACCCAAAAATTCGGGTCCTTGTATGAATACTATATCAACAGGTATGCTTTTTGATTTTATCACATTAAGATCTTGTTGAAGTTCTGGTGTAATAATTCCATACTTTTTTACCATTTCTTCTGCGTCCTTATAATTTCCATCTCCCTGGATAACAATTATTTCTTTTGATAAATCCTGGATTGCCAGCCACATTTTTTCAAAATTCACAGCGTATTTTCCTTCCTCATTTCTTTCAAAAGCACCTTTTTCTTTAAAATAATTAAATCTTATGAGATTGGCCTTCCCATGAGCGCTTGATGAACCAAATCGAATCGATCGAAAGATACCGGCAAGAAATGTAGTATAATTTTCCATCAGATCTGCATCCAATTCTCCCATTTCTTTTAGCTCGGTAACAAGAAAGAGTCCCAGAATATCAGCTTTACCTTCTTCAAGTGTTGTATATTGATCTTTCAGGGATTCTCTTACGGTGCCTGTATTGTTGATTGTATTTTTTATACCTAAACCATGAGCTACTTCATGGAACATAATGTTTTCAAAGAAGGCATCAAAAGAGATATATTTCTGTTGCTCTTCAATAAAAAGTTCTCTGGCAATTGGCAACAATATTTTTTCAAATTTGGCATGCATGGAATTCTTTAATTGGAGGCGTCTGCTGCCTTTTTTTAATTGAACTTCTTCATCATTGGGAAGATTAATTGCAATCGTCTTACCACCTGAATTGCAATCTCCTGCATAATATAAAGCATCATAGGCAGCGAGATCAGAATTTGATCCCGGAGATTCGGTCTTGTATTTCGATTCAACCGGTAGTTTCTGCTGAAGTTCAGGCAATAATGCTGCATACTTATCCAGTCGTTTGCTCCAGGCTTTATCTTTTAATAAAATAAATGCTTCATGAGCAGCTTTGTATCCGAAAAGCTGATCTTCATAATTCTCGATCGGACCAACAACGAAATCGATCAGATTGTTTTTCATATCCATCCATGCCATATCGCTGGCCTGATAATCATCGTTTTGTAAAGCCCGGGCCCTAAGTTCGAGATAGGTCTTAAAATCTTCATCTTCGGCCAGCGTGGCCGCCTGTTTCAATAGTTCTGATGCTTTTTGCACCTGTTCGGCGAATGCCACATAATAGGGGATACAGATAAGGTTACCACTTTCGTCTCTTCTCAGAAGTGTATACTGACTTGTTTTCTCCGGGTTTGTAAAAGCTTCGAACTCTTCTTTAGTCATATTTATCGGATAAAAATTAGCTCCTTCAGGTTTTTTCCCGAATGATTCCATAAAAGGTTTATCACCATTTAATCTTTCCCAGGGGCCATAATTAATCTCTATAAACCTTTTTAAATTTTCATCAGCAATTGTGTCCGGAATTGTATTCTTATCACCAAAAGCTTCCATCCAGAATATTTCATCCATGATATCAGCGGCTTTAAAAAGTAACCTTAGCATTTCTTTTTGACCTTCACTAAGCTGCGAAATATCTGCCGTAAGCGTTACCTCAGCATATTGATTGACTTTTTTCATAATCGGATTATTTTCATTATGGGATGATGGTTTGCATCCAAAAAAAAAGATACCCGCTGCTAAAAGAATATAAATTGTTTTCATATTGAAAATTTTAAATAATGCATTGCTTTTTAGTAAGCAATAGCGAAAAGTACCCTTTGTTTTGAGGGTTTTCCTGAATAAATACATTTTCCTTTTTCAGATTCTGTGCTAAAGGGAATGCATCGTATAGT
>CAZWFM010000100.1:0-6779 GCA_964633185.1 uncultured Bacteroidales bacterium
CGTTCTGATCCCTTCAACTTTTATATCATTGACATAAAAATCTTCAAAAGTTACAATATGCTGAGATCCAGGCACATGCATATTGTTTGTTAAAGTCACCAGTATCTTCCCCTTTTTTGTAATGGTATCTCCATGGAAAACAACTGAGCAACCTTCGCCGTAATCAAATGTAATAAGCTTCGGAAATCTGGTTGAATCAGGGTAATCAACAGTAACAACCAGGCAGGTAAAGTCATCATCTGCCGATTTAGTTGTTGTCGCCTGATAATTATTCTCATCCAGTTCCATTAATTTTTCTCCAACACTCGCATCAATATTTTCATAGATATTATCCGCGATTGCATCATCCGATGCCAGCTCAACATCAAGGTCTGTAAGTTTTTCATCTTCCCCAAGAGGTATGTTTTCCTCGCAAGACATATTCAAAATGCCAAGAACCGAAAAAACAGTTATTATCAATATTAAACTCTTTCTTTTCATAATTTTCTCTTATTAAGTTTATTTATGCTTTTTCTGATGATCATCGAAATTTCGTTTTCTTAGATGTTTTTGTTTGTAAAAGGTTTAATGAGAAAAAATAAATTTTCCGGAATCTCTTACAAATCACTGTATTTGCTACATTATTATTTACTAAATGATCGGGATTCTGCTTTTATTGTTCGGAAAGAAAGTAGTATATTTCGTGTCATATAATCAATATTTGAAATAGTTGGAAGAACGTATTATACTTGGAATAGACCCGGGAACGAAAATCATGGGGTATGGAATCATAAAAGTTCAGGGAAATAAGCCAGAGTTAATCGCTATGGGGATATATAACTTTTCAAAGATTAATGATCATTATCTGCGACTGGAAAAAATATTTCACGATACGCTCGGGTTAATAGATAAATTCCATCCTGATGAACTGGCTATCGAAGCTCCATTTTATGGTAAGAACATACAATCAATGTTAAAGCTTGGAAGGGCTCAGGGTGTAGCTATTTCAGCAGCTTTAGATCGCAAGATCCCTATTTTTGAATATGCACCCCGCAAAATAAAACTCTCCATTACCGGTCAGGGGGCAGCTTCAAAGGAGCAGGTAGCAAAATTCTTAAAAGACACTCTTCATTTCAGTGATATTCCAAAAAATCTGGATGCTACAGACGGTCTGGCTGCTGCTATGTGTCATTTTTATCAACGAAATCAATCAGAAGAAAAAAAAGGGTATTCCAGCTGGAATGATTTTTTAAAAAAAAATCCCGGGAGAACAAGGAATCTATAGATTTGAAGAAATGATTCTGGCAATTTCTTCGAATTCTTCCTTCGACAATTCAACTTTAGGATTTGCAAAATTGAGATCCCCCTCGTTTTTCAAAGGGATCAGGTGAATATGTGCGTGTGCAACTTCCATTCCAATTACTGCTACTCCAACTCTTTCGCAATCGACAGATTTTTCAATTGCCCTTGCAACCTTTTTCGCGAACAGATTCATCTCTGTAAATAAATCATCATCGAGATCAAAATAATAATCGATTTCTTTCTTTGACACAACCAGAGTATGACCTCTGGCCAAAGGATTAATGTCAAGAAAGGCGAAAAAGGCTTCATCCTCAGCAACTTTATAGCATGGTATCTCGCCGTTTATTATTCTACTAAAAATTGAAGGCATCGTTTTGGTTTATTTTAATGAATAGTATTTCAGCTTATTCTTGAATAATTAACGTGTGATGTCAATAATCTCGAAAGGAATTACACCCGAAGGAACATTAATATTCACTATATCACCTACCTTTTTACCTAACAGCCCCTTTGCTATAGGAGTGTCAACAGATATCTTTCCTGCTTTTAAATTTGCTTCACTTTCCGATACAATCGTATATTCCATAGTAGCATCATTATTTTTGTTCCTGATCTTTACTTTATTCAGGATCTGAACCTTAGACGTATCAATCTTCGATTCGTCAATAATTCTGGAATTTGCAATAATGTCCTTGAGCTTCGAAATTTTAATTTCAAGCATTGCCTGTGCTTCTTTTGCCGCCTCATACTCGGCATTTTCAGACAGGTCACCCTTATCGCGGGCTTCAGCAATAAGCTTTGAAATGGATGGTCTTTTAATATTCATTAAATTATCCAGTTCATCTTTCAGCTTTTGCATGCCTTCTTCTGTTAGGTATGAGATCTTTGCCATGATAATTCCTCCAAATTTGGATAGTATAAAAACAAAAAAGAATCCCGAATATCCGCGGAACTCTTTGCTCTGCAAAAATAATAAATATTTTAGTAATTAAACAAAAATTGAACAGACAACTCCATTTGGGCCATAAAGAAATCAGATATACTTTGGATTTAAAATTTCCGCATAGATCACTGCCTTCTTCAGATCGAAAGCATCCGGATCTTTAAGCTTATCATCAATACTATTATAATCGTAATCGCTGATCTCTTCATAATCAACATTTTCTATTTCAAGATAATCATCAGAAATTATCTGATCGCTTGTCGATTCAAAGACTGCCTGACCTTCCGTACCTGCATCAATTTTGAAAGCTTGATCTTCTTCCGTTACTTCTTCCGGTTGTTGCTGAACCACTTCATCTTCTTGTCCAAATAATTCTTCTATGACAGGTCTTTCTATAACAGGTTCATCATAGTCAAATACCGGATCAATATCTGTATTCTGATCATCAGGCATCATCTCCTGTGGAAGTTGTTGCTGCTCTTTTCTTTTGTTGTAATTTCGAAATGCACCGGCTGCAAGACCAACCACCATAATGATGATATAGATGACAATTTCAAGAAATCCGTTTTCGTCAGCATACTTCATAAACTAAATTTTAAATGTTTTTCAGACGTAAATATACATCCGAAATATTTCTGATTTTTGAGCGTTATAAAATAGCTATATTTGCTATCCAATCATTTCGTTCTATGAGACATTCAAATTTATTATATTTTTCCGTTATCTGTACAGTATTTTTCTTCTTCTCATCTTCGTGCGAAAGATATGAACAGCATCCTATTCCTTCAGTTTATGTGAACTTTACAATTAACATTCTATACGATCCGGAATTTATACGTTTGCAGGCTCAGGACAACTCGATGGTAATTACAAACAATATATTGGGAATTATGGCTCTTGGTTACAACAACAATGGGGTTATTGTTTACAATGCAGGCGATAAGTTTTATGCTTTCGATCGTACATGTCCTTATGATTATCCGGAAAATGTTGTTGTGGAATCAAATGGCAGCAATATGGCAACCTGTCCTGTCTGTGGATCTGTTTTTGTATTTCCAAGTATGGGGGCACCAACTACAGACGGACCTGCCACCTTCCCGCTAAAAGAATATAAAGCATATTATAATCCGAATACCGGCGATCTTAATGTATTCAACTGAGTAAAAAAGTTATCATAGATACTGATGGCTCTTTCACTTCTTCCATGTTTATTTCTAGTACCTGTAATGTTCAGGCTTATAGGGCCCTTCAAGTGGAACACCAATATAATCAGCCTGCTCTTTTGTAAGTTTTGTAAGTTTTACACCCAATTGTTCAAGATGCAATCTGGCAACTTCTTCATCCAATTTTTTTGACAACCTGTATACATCAATCTTATAATCGTTTTTCCATAAATCGATCTGGGCCAGTGTCTGATTTGAAAAAGAGTTGCTCATTACAAAGGATGGATGCCCGGTAGCACATCCAAGGTTCACTAGCCTTCCTTCTGCGAGAAGAAAGATGGAATGTCCTTCAGGAAAAACATATTTATCAACCTGAGGTTTGATGTTTATTTTCTTTATGCCTTTGTAATTATTCAGTTTATCAACCTGGATTTCATTATCAAAATGACCGATATTACACACTATGGCCTGATCTTTCATTTTTGCCATATGTTCAAGGGTAATGACATCCCTGTTCCCCGTAGAGGTAACAAAAACATTCCCTTCTTTCAAAGTTTCTTCCAAAGTATTCACTTCAAAGCCTTCCATGGCAGCCTGTAATGCACAAATCGGATCAATTTCCGTTACAATCACCCTTGCTCCGAATCCTCTCATGGATTGGGCACAACCTTTCCCGACATCACCGTACCCCAGCACAACAACAACTTTCCCTGCAACCATCACATCGGTAGCTCTTTTTATTCCATCTGCAAGAGACTCTCTGCAACCGTAGAGGTTGTCAAATTTTGATTTTGTGACTGAATCGTTCACATTGATGGCAGGAAATAGTAATTCCCCTTTTTCCATCATTTGATACAATCGGTGAACACCGGTGGTGGTTTCTTCAGATACCCCTTTAAGTTCCTTAACTGCCCTGTGCCATTTGTCTTTGTCAACTGCAAGTGTTAATTTCAATTGATTCAGAATTACTGCTTCCTCATGATTGCCCGGCACTTTATTCAATATCTCCGGATTGTTTTCGGCTTTATATCCAAGATGAACCAGCAGTGTTGCATCTCCTCCGTCATCGACAATCATATTGGGGCCCTTCCCATCAGGAAATGTCAGAGCCTGATCGGTACACCACCAATATTCTTCGAGGGTTTCACCTTTCCAGGCAAATACGGGAATACCTGCAGCAGCAACAGCAGCTGCAGCATGATCTTGTGTTGAGAATATATTACAGCTTGCCCATCGCAGATCAGCACCAAGTTCACGAAGAGTTTCTATTAATACAGCAGTTTGAATTGTCATGTGAAGAGAACCTGTTATCCGGGCGCCTTTCAGTGTTTTTTCTTTAGCATATTTTGCCCTGATAGCCATCAGACCGGGCATTTCTTTTTCAGCAATTTCCATTTCTTTCCGCCCATATTCAGCCAGATTTATATCTTTCACCTTGTATGGAAGAGAATCAACCATTATTTCTTCTTTCATTTTTTAAAATTTTTATATCCAAATATTGTATTACGACAATTATTATTCTTAAGTGTATCTGAGTGCGACAAAGTTTGTTACTTTATTTTTATTACGCCAATTTAATCTAACTCTTTTTGACAGAGGACAAAATATCTTTTATTAAAATCTTATCTTTTGCAATTTGTGTGGCCAAATCCTTCATTGTGAAAAATTTTTGTTCGTCCCGTATCCGTTCAATGAAAATAATTTTTATCTCCTTATCATATAAATCACCTGAATAATCAAACAGATTTACTTCTAAAACAGGGTGGTTGCAATCCGTCTCAAAGGTTGGTCTGCAGCCAATATTCATCATTCCTTCAAGTTTTTTTCCTTCAACATTTACCAACACTGCATAAACACCATTCTTCGGCACAATCTTATAGGAATCATTCACGGAAATATTTGCTGTGGGAAATCCAATATCTCTCCCCATTTTATTCCCTCCGACAACTCTGCCTGTTAAGAAAAAATTGTATCCTAAAAAGTTGTTGGCTTTTTTTATTTCTCCATTTGAAATCAGATTTCTTATTTTTGAAGAGCTGACTCTTTCATTATCAATTAAATAAGGATCAAGCTGAGTCAGCCCAAATGCATACAGATCGGCCAATAATCTTAACTTTTCATAATTGCCTTCGCGGTTCTTTCCAAACTGATGATTGAATCCAACAACAAGGTGTTCAATCTTTAAGTTGTCTACCAAAATATCTTTCACAAATGTCTCAAATCCTGTTGAGGCAAATTTTTTATCAAAACCAAGAACTACCAAATTATCAATCCCTGCATCTTCCAGTAGTACGATTTTTTCTTCCAGTGAAGTCAGTAGCTTAAATGAATCCTTTCCTTCATGAAGAATTTTGCGGGGATGAGGCCAGAGTGTAACCAAAACCGATTCACCTGAAATCCTTTCTGCAACATTGCGCAATTTATGAATTACTGCTTTATGTGCTTTATGTACACCGTCAAAAATACCAATTGTCGCCACAGGACGAACAATAGGAACAGATAGTATATCATAGATTACTTTCACCAGCGCCTAAACAATGAGGTTTGCAAAATTAAAAATTTTAAATTCATTTCTTTGGATTGTTTTTTTTTGTTTTCATTCATACTTAAGAATTGCGATATGTTATAATATTCTATTTAATAGCTATCTTTAAACAAGACACTGTGTTATGAATTCAATATGATGAACAAACCCGTTATTGTGCAGGAAGATCCCTGGCTGGAACCCTATGCACAGATTATAAATCTCAGGTACGAAGCAGCAAAGAAAAAGAAAGAACAACTCAGCCAAAATACCGGAAGTTTGAAGAATTTTGCTTCAGGCCATCTTTATTATGGCTTGTTGGAAACCGAAAATGGATGGGCGTTTCGCGAATGGGCCCCAAATGCCACCAAAATATTTTTAATTGGAGAATTCAACAACTGGGAGGAATCAGAAGCTTATCAACTTACCAGGATTGAAAGTGATAACTGGGAAATCCATTTGCCTAAAGAATCTTTAAAACACGGGCAACATTATAAGCTCTCCATACACTGGGAGGGCGGTAAAGGACATCGTATCCCCTCATACGCCTATCGATGTGTCCAGGATGAAAATACAAAAGTATTCAATGCCCAGGTATGGGCTCATGAGTCATTTGTATGGAAATATTCACCCTTAAAAATAATGCCTGCCCAACCCATAATCTATGAAGCGCATATCGGGATGGCCACGGAAGATCAAAAAGTGGGCACATACAGGGAATTTCGTGAACTGGTCCTTCCCCGTATTGTTAAGGCCGGATATAATACCATTCAATTGATGGCGATTCAGGAACATCCGTATTACGGATCATTTGGATACCATGTTTCCAACTTTTTTGCTGCATCTTCCAGATTTGGAACTCCGGATG
>CAZWFM010000101.1:0-6743 GCA_964633185.1 uncultured Bacteroidales bacterium
TGAAGGTATATTACAGTCCTGCTACTGCAAATCAAACCAAAAAACTTGAAGACAAGGCACTTGTTAGTTATATATACATTGGAAAACCTTTGAATAAAAAAGTTTTTGGTACGGTGCCCAGAATCCAGCTGAATGATTCTTTTGCGGAACCTGATGAAATACGTGATTTTATTGCAGCAAAAAGAGAAGGATTACAAGAGGTTGACAGACCTAAAATGACGGTTTCTTTAAAAATTGACAAGAAAGTGGAAATGGGGATTGTTACTGATGTTAAACAGGAATTGCGTAAAGCAAGTGCACTCAAGATCAATTATTCAACAAATGAAGGAGATCCGATCAAAGAAATCTCAAAACATTAAAAAATAGTCTAATTGAACCGATAAGGAGAATTCATCTGAATTCTCCTTTTTTGTTTAATTCATTCGGCAATTTCATTCATTCCGGATTGATTTTTGGGATTCAATATACTATAGAACCTTAAAAATCAATGCCATGTTTAGAAATAGAATATCAGAAATGAATACCGGCTCAATGGCTGATATAGCTTTCCTGTTGCTTATTTTTTTTCTCGTAGCCACTACTATGGATTTTGATCAGGGAGTACTCAGAAAGCTTTCACCCGAAAGTGGAGATTCGATTCAACGTAAGAAAAGAAATACGTTAAATGTCTTGATAAACAGAGAAAACCAACTTATGGTAAGGAATGAGGAAATTAACCTGAAAGACCTTCTGGAAATAACAAAAGAATTTATTGAGAATAGCAACGATGATGAGAATCAGAGTTCGAGCAACTCGCTCTCGCTCGTCACTCTCACTCTGATTATGTGATCCTGAGTGTACTACTTTCGAACCAATTTCTTATTGATTTGCAAAAAATATCCTTACTCCAAGATCTTGTTAATGCAGTATAACAATTGCATAATGCATGTCTGAATAGGTAAAGGTAAATTTTAATTATACCTGGGTTTTGTGGGACTTTATGTATTTAAAATAAGCTTTTCCTTAGAAGAGTGTTGTAAGCATGTGGCTTTATAGTTTTTAATCATTTGATGAATAATAACCGGTGTTGTTATTAAAACAAAGAAGCCAAAAATTATCTGTAAAACAATCTTATAGTTATTAAAATATGTAAGAACATTAGTATTTATCAGAACATCTGAAATCATAATAGAATTTGCTAGAATCAATGCAGGTGCGATAGACTTTAAAATAAGTATTATAGCAATAAAATCAAGAATCGTCAACGATGACCAATAAATATTTTTCCAATCAGGAGCAGTATCGTTTGGTAAAATTCCCCAATTTATAATATCGATTATATGAGTAGTCGTACCAATTCCAAATCCTATTATGTATACAACAAGTATTAGCCTAATTTTCCAGGAGAAATCATGATATTTCTTCTGAAACAAATTATTTAACATTTTTCCATTCATGTTTTAATATACTCATGTTGTAAACTGAATAAAACTGATTGTCAATTACAAATGAATCTCGAAGTAATCCCTCTATTTTAAATCCACATTTTTCATAACATTTAATTGCCGATTTATTGAATTCAAAAGCACCCAAATCAATTCTATGTAATTTTAATTCTCCAAATCCAATCTTTAAAAGTTCCTTGATAATCATTGTACCAAATCCATTATTGCGGTCATTTTTATCCGCTATAAGAATCCGACAAAGCCTGGCATTCTTATTTCTCTCATTAATCCGATTAATCTCACCATGACCGATTACCTTACCTGTTTTTTGATTAATTACTCGATATACTTTTCGATTGCTATCAGAAATATAGTCAATTAATTGGCTACCGGTGATGGGAAAGGTAAAAATTGGGCCAGCAAATTGATACATGAATTTTTCGTTATCAATCCAACTGATGAATCTGTCAAAATCCTTATTTGTAAATTTTTCTAATCGTATCATGCGGTGTTAGGGTGCGTTTGTTTTATTATTCACCTTATTAATAATAAATGTAATATATGCAGACGAATAGTTAAATAGTCATTGATTTTTAAAAATTATTTAAAAAGTCTTTATTCCTTTTAATATTTAAAAAGTTTAATTTTAAGTATGCTGATATCATCAAGATGAACATCTGAAGCTATATTATAGGGATTTGGTGGTAGCTTTATTCCAAACTCATCTCCATTTAAAGTCCTCTTTTTTACCCATTTCCCATCAACAAACTTTCCTTCTTCAACTGAAAGGAGCTGAGAATTTGGTTTGCTAGAATCAGCAGACTCATACCCAACATTACAAGCATTTCCGGATACAATAAATTCATCTTCAGAAATCTGAATTATCAAACCATATCCTTTAATAAGTGAATCCTTTTGCAAGTCATAGCCAGGCTTAAAGATAAAGTCTCCAAGTTGAAAAGATGCAGGTGATGCTTTATCACCTTCCATAAAACCGTTTATTCTATCTTCAACCTGGGCTTTGGTAATTAATGGCCTAAGATTATCAAGTACTTCATATGCTTTCTTTATTGGATGGTTACTATGATAAATGTGATGATCAATACCAAATGGCGAAAACCCCATTGCTTTGAAATGTCCAAAACAAAAAAACGCTTTTTGAGCAGCACTTAATGTATCATTCCACCAAATCGCACAGGCTTCAGGTACAAGCAAAGGGTTTTCGTTGTGTACAAAATTTGCAGCTGATAATCCGAATGTTGTTGAGTAATTATCGTTGGCAAGAATATCGATATCAGGAGCACCAGCTTGCCAAATATCAAGCATGAGATAATTTGGTCCTCCACTAGGCCAAACACCTGGGATTAGATTGCCTCCCGAGGCGTCCCAGGCATTTACGTATGTTGGTAGATTATAAAAAGCTTTACCTGCCTTGGCAAGTTCATTTATATATTTAGCGTAATTCCATGCCATAAATATTTCATCACTATTTGGTGATTTTCCAAAAACCTCTTCCCATGTACCCTGGGTTTTTGAACCATTATATACATATGGCTCATAAATGTTTGGTTTTAATTTATTAAGATTATTGCTAATGTATTTAATTAATTCACCAGGAACTTGTTGTTCAAATAGTTTAGTAGCTTCAGGTGAAAAATCCCTGGTACTTCCTAACAAACCAACCTCATTCTCAATTTGCATCATTAGCACAGTACCATGCTTATCAACCTGAACAATTCGTTCCATTAACTTTTTATAAGCCTTCAAATCGGCATTTAAACAATTCCTATTAATGTTTGAAATTGTGTTAGAAATTTTCCTGTCTTTAAAAAGCATGCGTGGGAAACGTTCCATATCTATTTTAACCCAATCAGGAGTATAATGGGACTCGCCATTTTTCCAACTCCCAAACCATAGAATAACTAGTTTCAAGTTATTATCATATGCACTTTTTATGTGGTTATCGATAAGTGAGTAATCAAAAGTACCTTCTTCTGGTTCAAATTGCTGCCAGGATATAGGTAAAAAAACAGTATTAACATTAAGTGATTTAGTATGTGCCCAAATATCCTTCATATGTTCAATGCTCGAGGCAGAAGAATTTAATAATTCAGCTCCAATAATTAGAAATGGTTCATTGTTTACATACAATTGTTTAAGTCCTTTAGTTTCTTTAATTATTGGTAAAGTTAAATTGGTAGCTAAGTCCTCTGAATTTGAAGAATTATTAGCATTGTTACATGCTATTAATAAAGCCAATAATAGAGTAAAAACTATAGGTAATTGAATTCTTTTCATAATATTTGTTTTAATTAGTTTTAAAATAATTGTGTAAGCAATGTCCATACAATGCAAGCTTAAAGTAAGGGAAATTTTATCATTTTGAATAATCTGAATGTGTTTGGAATATTTTTTATTGTGGCTCATTAATGCACCCTAACGTGTTGCGTATATTAACCGTTGCGAACCGGATTTGTGTATCAGTGTCAGGTTACCATTGGCTAAAGGAATACCCAAAAACACTAATTACCCTTCAAGCCAGCAATGGTTTATGATACGCTGTTAGGCACTGGCAGTTATTATTATCAATCAGTTTGTTTATCATGTTTGCACTGTCACTCAAACCAGTGTGGGGATGGTGTTCCGAAATAGTGTAGAATAACCTGTAAGTATCCGGAAAAATGTTACTTAATTATAATTTTAAAAGTCTACCAGGAGGTTCTTATCAGAAATTATATGTAAGGGTAAAACCTGAACTTTGTGGTGTATAGTAAAATCCAGTTTTTATATTCTCAAGTCTTATTCGATATTCCCTTGCTTTGCTTTTTCCGATGCTATGATAGATAATACCGGGAATTACCGCTATAATACCCGCACACAGTAAAAAACTACCTGTATAAAGAGATAAATCTTTGTCTTCACCATTTACAGCATTAATGATTAACCCTCCGCCTAATGCAGCAGCAGGAATACTTATTATTATTAGTGTATTACCCGTGCGCTTCCATGATTCGTATTTTTCAATTTTTATCTTACAGGTTGTGGCATCATACTGACTAAAAATTTTTTGATAAGTACATAATAATATGCCAAGAACAATTATGATTTTTAAAGATTTCATTTTGGTTGGATTTTATAGTGTTACAAATTACTGCAAATTACAACTATTGTAGTGAATAATCAACCCTGTTTGGTAAAAACTCACGCCAATTTCCTCTGGCGTTTGTTTAGCAGGTGTAATTATCAAGCAAGTTTAATGTCTCTAATTTTTAGTTTCACTTTTTTGATTATCAACTCTCCTAAAGTCGCTTGAATTGAATATGCTTCTTTATATCGTTTTTAAAACGGAAGGTATCAATAAATTTAAGAGTATCTAAAAAGTTTAGTAAATCTTCAAACTCAGTTTGACTGAAGCTAAAAGCATCTGGTTTGTATGGATTTCCAGTGTCACTTCTAAATCTTTGAATTGTTAATCCAAGTCTATCAGGTTGATTACCATATACTATAACTTTAACCTGATCTCGGCCCTTTTCACTTTCACGAAGCACAATATGGCCGGCTACATTTAGCTTTTCAAATTGAGTATGTTCCTTATCAATTACTTTTTTGATTATTCGTCTCTCACTAATCTCTCCTGAAATTGAAGATTTGTGTTCAATAGCTTTTGAGATATAAATTCGCCCAGGAACTCTTCTTATGAAATAATCATATTCTGCCCAATCTTGTGTGTCTTGATCATATATAGAAATGCTCATATCGTATAAGTTTTATGGCCACCAACATCAGAATATAGTGAAAGGTAACTATATTTCCCATATATCGTTATACTGGAAATATGGATTTTGTGGGACTTTTTCTTAGAACTCTATTAGGCCGATGTAGTATTAGCTATTCATCCTTGAAATCAGAAAAATCATATGTATTGCCAATTAATCTGACACAATTATGAACTGTGAGAATATCTATTCTAAAATCATCAATAATCTGATAAACAACTCTAAAACTCCCTTTGATTAATTCTCTAATCTCTTCATTTTCAAACTCAGGAACCATTTTACCTGCCTTAGGATAATCTTCGAGAATATCCACGCATGAAAACAATCTCTCAACAGTTATCTCTGCATATTTTTCAGAATCTTTAGCGATATAATCTCCAATATCATTTAAATCCTGAATTGCAGAATCAGTCCAAATTACTTTAACCATCTCTTGAGCTTCCGTTTTGCTTCCTCCTTAGTATTTGTCCGTCCATTTACCGAATCATCAATGCCTTTTTGAATCTTTTCAATAAAAATCAATTGATCAATCACCTGATCAACATTCAAATTCTCGGGTAGCTTTTCAAGAGAGTTAATGATTTGAGTCTTAGTAATCATAATAAAAGTATTTTATATTCAAAGATAGCAAATCCATAAAAGAAACACTTCATCAATTAATTGAATCAGACTAATTTTCAAGCAAAGCTATATTATCTCATAGCATTATTAAATCTCCTTTCATATCACCCTAGAATTAAATCTGCAATTTGAAGCAGTGAGTCACCCTCTATTTGGCCTAACATTCGAATATAGTGAAAGGCAATTATATTTCTCATATATCCTTATTCTGGAAATATGGATTTTGTGAGATTGTATTTCTTGAGTCCTGTGAAACTTCCTGTTAATATTCATAAAGAATTGAGTCTTCCCATCCAGATAAATGTAAAATAACCTTGTTGCCACTTACTCTTAATAATGTGATATCAAAAAAAACCGTCTTTCCACAAACTGCCTCACATAACTCATCATTCTTCAATGACAATCTGATTGATCCCAGTGGTGGATTTGAATATAGAAAAATTTCCGATGCGACCAATTTATACACCCAGGTTTCTCCATCGCAGCAGGATGCTCCAAAGCTGATTTCTAAGCAATCTCCGTCAATTGTTGCCTTATGAATTATTAAAGGATCAGAGGGGGCATTGTTATATTCGTCGTTATCAATTACCACATATTGGTCACAAAGAGGTGTTGCATTATCGCTCTTATCACATGAACAGAATACTAGAATAATTGAGGGCAATAATGAATATAATAACTTATTCATTTCACTATGAATATAGTTTGAATTCTGATTCATTTGAATTGATTTTATCTTAATGGAATATAAATTATATCCAAAAATCAAGATGAAAAACAACCTATAAAAGTTGCGTTTTAATATATTACAGATTAAGATTTGTTTGGTGAATTTTTTATCTGGGTATTGTGGGACTTTTTTCTGCCTAAAGTTTTTGTGGAAATAATTTCAACCATCCTGCAGTAGCTTATTATCCAATCG
>CAZWFM010000102.1:0-6731 GCA_964633185.1 uncultured Bacteroidales bacterium
GGTTTCCCTTTTATTAAAGGTTTAATACCTCCTATACTCCCCATATCGAGCATAATAGGTGAAATAATATTGCTGATAGCAATTGAAGCTGTGCGGCCAACCCTTGAAGGAACATTGGGTACGCTGTAATGAATAACATCATGTTTTACGTAAACGGGTTCCTGTAAAGAGCGATATTCAGATGTTTCAATACACCCCCCCTGGTCTACACTTAAATCAATCACCACCGATCCTTTTTTCATGATCTTGACCATATCTTCTGTTACAAAAAATCTTGGTCCGGAATCGTGCAAAGTAACAGCTCCAATAAGTACATCTACCGATTTCAACGTGCGCATAAGCACTTGCGGGTGGAAAATTGAGGTATGCAGACGCATGCCAATACTCCTTTGAAGCTCCTCAAGTTTCTGGACTGAGGTGTCAAATACCTTAACAAAAGCCCCCATTCCGATGGCTGCCCGGGCAGCAAATTCAGCAGCAGTGCCGGCTCCAATTATTACAACTTCTGTAGGAGTAATCCCTGAAATTCCTCCAAGTATGATCCCTTTTCCTCCTGATGTATTACAAAGAAGTTCTGCCGCTATCATAATAGCAGCATTACCGGCAATAGCGCTCATGGATTGAAGAACCGGGTAACGTCCAAATTCATTCTGAATGTACTCATAGGCCACACAGGTTACCTTTTTATTCATCAATTTCTTAATGTAATCCTGACTTTGCTTATTCACATGAAGGGACGAAAAAACCACCTGGTTCCCTGTGAGAAGCTCGATATCTTTATCATTAAACGGGGCAACTTTAAGAACAATGTCTGTTCCCAGAGCCTGCCTGCGTGTATCAACAATAAACCCTCCGTGTTCACTGTAATCTTTATCACTATAATTTGCTCCGTCACCTGCTCCTGATTCAATCAATATATCATGGCCATTATTGATAAGCACCTCTACAGCTTCAGGAGTAAGCGATATTCTTTTTTCATAATTATGATCTTCTTTTGGTATACCAATGACCAGTTTTTTCTGCTTTTTACCTAATTCAAGCATTTCTTCCTGTGGCATTAATCCAGTATACATCAAAGGTTTACTGGATGCATCTGAATTTTGATCGGCCATAATTGTAGAAATTTAATTACTGAAACAAATAGATACTAATGAATTGAACGATTTACCAAATATAGTACAGTAATTTAGTTGACGCACATAAAAACTCAACAAGTAATTAAATTTTAAAAGATAACATTCTTTTCTTGTCAGACAGTACTTGAATATCTACCCTAATAAAATCTTCCGGAATTATGCTTTCGCCTTTTTCAGGCCATTCTATAAAACAATATGCATTTGCTGAACAATACTCATTGAAACCTATATCCAGCAATTCAACAGGATCTTTTATTCTATAGAAATCAAAATGAAAAATTGGATCTTCTTTTTCTGATGAATATTCATTGATAATTGCAAATGAGGGACTACTGACAAGATCATTACTTCCAAGAATTCTACAAATGGAAGTAATCAGCGTGGTCTTGCCTGAACCCATTGCACCGAAAAATGTAAAATGTTTTAATCCATTTGTTACAGAAAGAAATTCATTGGCTATCCTGTCAACATCTTCAAGAGTAAAAACGTAACTGTAATCTTTCATTTAAAAATGAATTAATGTCACTTGAAATCAGTCGCTTCAACTTCTCAATCCGCTTAAAATTCTTTTGATTTAAGTTTTATGAAAGGCAATATCATTTCTTCCATTGAAATACCCCCATGCTGGTAAGTGTTTGTATAGTATTTAACATAATAATTGTAGTTGTTTGGATAAGCTAAAAAATCATTGTTAAACGCAAAAATATATTTTGAACTTACAGTTGATTTCGGAAGATGTGCATCGGATGGATTTTGTATTTCAAAAACTTCTTTTGAGTCGTATGACAGATTTTTACCCAATTTGTATCTCAAATTTTTAGATGTCGTTTTATCTCCGATAACCTTGATTGCCCTGTTCACCCTTATTGTTCCATGATCTGTTGTTAATACTACCCGAATATTTTTCTCAGAAAGTTCTCTTAGCAATTCCATAATATGAGAATGTCCAAACCAGGATAAAGTCAATGATCTGTAGGCAGAATCATTTACAGCCAGTTCTCGAATCATCTCTAAATCCGTATTTGCATGAGATAACATATCAACAAAATTGTAAACCAGCACAATTAAATCATTCTGAAGAATATTTGAAAGGTTTTCAAGGACCTTCTCTCCCATGCGGTTATTAAAAATCTTTTCAAAAGCAAGTTTTGCATCACTTCCATAATATTTCAACTGGTTTTGTAAAAGTTTTTCTTCAAACTCATTTTTATTGCCCTCTTCATCATCATTTCTCCAATATTGAGGATACTTTTTTTGCAATTCATCCGGCATTAATCCTGAAAAAATTGCATTTCTGGCATACTGTGTAGATGTTGGGAGTATACTGCAGAAAGTTATTTCTTCATCGGTGAGATAATACTCATTAATTAAGGGCTGAATCACTCTCCACTGGTCAAATCGCAAATTATCAATAAGTATGAAAACGAGCTTTTCATGTTGTTCCATTTCAGGGAATACAAAAGCCTGAAAAATTTTGGATGATAACAAAGGAGAAGTAACTGATTCAGGTTTTAACCATGAAGTATAATTTTTCCTGATAAATTTACTATACTCTACATCTGCTTCAGCCTTCTGCATTCTAAAAACATCGTACATGTTATTGTTTTGAGAATTTTCAAGCTCCAATTCCCAATAGATCAACTTTTTATAAATATCCACCCAATCATTAAATGATGATGCAGAAGAAATAAGCATCCCAATATTTCCAAAATCGATCTGATAGTCAGAAGTCGTTTTTGATTTGATCAATGCTTTGTTATCAATATTCTTTTTAATTGAAAGCAATATCTGTTTTGGGTTAACGGGTTTGATAAGATAATCAGCTATTTTTGAACCAATGGCAGCATCCATAATGTCTTCTTCTTCACTCTTTGTGATCATCACTACCGGTATTCCCGGTTTGTGCTCTTTTATCTTATTCAGTGTTTCCAGCCCACTCATTCCGGGCATATTTTCATCCAGGAATATTAGATCAAAATCTTTTATTTTTACCAAATCAATAGCATCAGCACCATTGCTTGCAGTAGTAACACAATATCCTTTTTCACCCAGAAAAATAATATGAGGCTTTAAAAGATCAATTTCATCATCTGTCCATAATATTTGTACCTTCTTCATAAAGTGATTTTATTTTTCAGGTATATAAATGAAACCTTAAAGTTACTTTAGATTTTTTACTACAAAACCATTCAGGTTGAATAAAACGGATTTACAGTATCGTTCCCGGAATGGTTAATAATCGTAATTGTCTTTGAAGAAAAGAATATATTTTTCAGCTTTATCAGAGTCTGTCAAAGCTTTATAATTCGTTTCAGAGATAACAAAGGCTGTAGCTTTCTGAACCTCTACATCTTTAAATATATTTTCATCCAAAATAATCTTTTTCAGGTAACCCATTGATTCCTCCCCGTTTTTAAATTTGCTTACCACACATAGATTATTTTTAGTATCAAGATTTACTTTTTTTACCTCCAGCCTGAGATCATCAAAATCATCAAGATTGAAGTTTAGAATATTAAAGATCAATTGATTGATCCTGGCTTCCGAAGGAATAATGTATGCAAAGTAATGTTCCTCATGAAAAGTCTCTGAAAACAACTGTTTTGCTACCTCTCTTTTTTGCATCTCTATGATTCTTGGCTCTTTGTTCTGTAAATATTTGATGATCAGTTCTGCATTTTCAGCAAGATCAGTGGATGGATATCTTTCTTTGAAATTTTGTAAATCCATAATAAATCCAAGTGTATCCTTTCTTAATCCCGCAGACACGGTATACAAATAATCAAATTTTGCATACAATTCATGTCCCGGATTATCTTTCATTGCTTTTTCAGCGCGGGCAATAACCTGGTTATAATTTCCGGCTTGAAATAAGCTGTAAGTTTCATTATATTCTTCGATTTTTGCATGTTCCTGGGCCATCAGTTCCTGTACATAATTCGGATTGGTCATCAATTTTGCATAATTACTGTTTGGGAACTCATTGATGATTTTTTGTTGATATTGGCTGACTCTGTATTTATCCTGCTCAATTTTGGCTATTGTGTAAAGTCTGTAATACACTTGCAATCGATTTTCATTGTCCGGATAACGATTTAGCAAATTTTCATAAGATTCAATGGCCTTGGGATTATCTTTTAGATCTTCTCCATAGATTTCACCCATTGTATAAAGACCGGCAGATATTTTATTATGAGAAGCCTGTTTTGCCGAGTCGGTAAATGGAATGTACTGCAAATAATATTCACGTGACTTTTTATTTGTTATAATTTTAGCAGTTTTTAATGGTTCCAACTGCTCTTCTTCAGACAAATGAGTATCAGTCTCCAATTCGGTAAAATGTACAGAACTTTTATTTTTTCTTCGCCAATTGTCTTCCAGCTTTCTGTTTCCCCAAATCTGCATGAATTCTTTTTTACCGATACTTTTTACTGACGAATTATAAAAATACCAGGCATTCCCCTGCCCTGTCAATCCGAAATCATTTTTATTTGCCTGAAAATCTATTTGTTGCTGTGCTAACTCCTGGTGCTTCATCCTTCTTTCTTCTTCTTCCTTTATTTCTTTATCAATTATTTCATCGATTATCTCAAATAATTTGGTCTCGGATAAATAGGAAAGAGCAAGAACACTATCTTCAAAATGGACTGTATTGATAGATTCAACGAGTTTACTCAGGCTCACTGATTTATTTAAAATTACCTTGTAATTCGGATAATCTTCGTCAATTAATGCAACTGCGCTGTCATAATATGCCTGGGCATTGATATAGTCCGGTCTGGAATAATACAAATCAGCAAGAGTAATATTTGTTTTAGCTTTCTGCTTCATATTGTCAGTACTTGCCTGTAATGATAATTCATAATTTTCAATCGCTTTTTCTTCATTATTATCTTTAAAATACAAGTTCCCAAGAGCGAAATAAATCTGATCCTGATAATCAATGTTTTTGTCATCCTTCAGCATTTTCTTTAATTCCTTCTCAATGTCTTTCTTCATACCGGTTCCTGACTGATACGCCAGTGCCCGGTTGATTTCCGCATTAAAAGCCATTTTGTAAGGAGGATTCATCCGGATAACTTTACTATAGTATTCCGATGAAAGGCTATTTTCATTTACCTGAGCATACAATTGAGCCAGCAAATAGGTATAACGGGTTTTTACAGGCTTCCTTGAACAGGATTCAATGGCACTTTTTAAGTATTCTATACCTTCATTATATTTCTCTTGTTTAATATAGTAATCTGCCATTGTAGCCTGGACTTCTTCCTTCAGTTTCTTAGGTAATCCTATATTCCTCTCAAGTGAATTGAGTATCTCTTCCGACTCTTTGAATCTTGATTCTTCATTTGCCAATCGGGCAAGCCACATCCTGGCTTCAAAAATAGAATAGTCTTCTCCATAATTGGACAAAATATAATTGAATACTTCCTTAGCTCTTGAATATTCCATTTTATAAAAATGAGCCTTCCCCATCAATAAATAAGCTTCGTCTATCCATTTGTTGTATTCTTTTTTGCTGTAGAATTCTTTTTGTTTGGGAGTAAGTTCCTTATCAGCTTTAATAGCAGGTTTAACAGTTAACGAATGCATGGTTATCAGCTTAGTGGCTTTTGTTATACTCCTGTCCATTTCAGGTGCAATGGCAGCCAGAGCTTCTACATTTGTATACAAAAATACGGGGATTATTTCTGTAAAATCATCATCATAGCTTTGCTCCAGCTTGAGCATACCTTTATTATAACTTTCCTCACCGTTAAAGAGTATATTGTATTTGCTGGTTAAATTATGATACCACCTGGTTATGCCTGTATTCTTTTTGGTCGAACAAGAAACAATAAGGAAAACAAAAATTGATATGCAAACGGAATATTTAAAAATCTTACTCACTTTATCAGTTTATCGAATAGTATTATGATATAACTCGAAATGCTTAAGTATATTTTGTGCAAAAATATATTCTGCCTGCGATATAGTAACGATTTATACAAAAAAAATAAAAAGAAGCCAAATAAGATCTTGTTTTCTGTTGGTCAGATAACAGGAAATAAAATAGGATCAAAATAATATGAATGCATATTAAACAGATACCAGTTCTTTCAGCTCCGGAAGTTCGTTTCGTATAGTTTGCTCTATGCCTGCTCTGAGAGTTTGCATACTAAACGGACAACCATCGCACGCACCAATAAGTTTCACTTTAACAACCAAATCTTCTGTAATTTCAATCAGTTCAACGTCGCCTCCATCAGATATTAAATATGGGCGAATGGATTCGAGAGCATGAGTTACTTTTTCCAGTACCTGTTTTTTGCTTAAACTGGCCATTTTATTTGTTTTTTAATTCAGACCCGGATTGACGTGTAATTTCAACCTTTTGTGTTGGTTCTATATTTGTATTTCTTTTTATGATTTCTATCCTTAAAGCTTCAGCAATATTTCGGAATGCTTCACCGGTAACATCATTTTTAGTAACTGCCGGAGTCCCTTTATCACTACCTTCACGGATACTTTGTACTATTGGTATTTGTCCTAACAAGGGGATTTGAAGTTGTTGTGCCAATTTAACACCACCTCCTTCACCAAAAATATAATACT
>CAZWFM010000103.1:0-6729 GCA_964633185.1 uncultured Bacteroidales bacterium
CATGTGTTCTTATTTCATTGACTTTTACCCGATTAATCCGTAAATTGTATACTCCCATTGCAATACTTTCAGTTGACTTAAACTTTCGATTCTTTGAATTCACATATACATTACAAACCTTAAAGCAGCATGGAGGAATTCATATGGCAACATTCTTTTTATTCGGAACTTACTCGTCCGATGCGATGAAAAATGCAAGCGCAAAGCGGACAGAAAAAGCCGTTGAGCTGGTGAAAAAGTTCAATGGAACAGTACACTCAATGTATGCATTGCTTGGCGAAAAGGATCTGGTATTGATCGCAGATTTTCCGGGCATTGAACAGGCTGCAAAAGCTTCCCTGGCCATCGGCAAATTGACGGGTATAGCCTTTAGCACCTCTCCGGCAATCCCTGTAAAGGAGTTTGACCAACTGGTTGCAGAGATATAACGATCGCACTGCAATTGTATCATCCTGAAAAGAGCAGAGATTCTTAACCTACAAAAGAGGCAGCGGATCCCTGAAGCTTGCTGCCTCTTTTTGTTTTATTTACGGTTTATAGCAGTTTACAGATTCGTTACGCATTGTAACCGGGGACGGTGGGACGAGTTTGGCGAAGGTAAATCTGTGTCGGGGGGGAAGAATGGCTACGTATAATAGTAACTAATAGCTAAACTAAGTGTTGCAAAACCTCGGGATTTAGAGTTCTCCTATTTTGGCTATTGGCGAGAATTAATTTAATTCCGGTATATATTCCCAAAAATCCTCATATCTCTCATATGGTCCACTCGCAATATTGGTTGCTCCAAGTCCAATAAAAATTCTATTGTTAACAATACCCATTATCATATCAACCCTGCCTACTCCAGGGTAAATTGTGTTAAGTTTTGTCCAACTATCATTCTGATGATTATATTCCCATAATTCATCTAAATATTCTTGGGTTTGAAAATCCTGGTATGTACCGCATACTATAATACCTCTGTTTTTATATGAATATGCACATGAATTATACCTTGGAGTTCCTGGGAATGATGCTTTTTCAGTCCATTCATCTAAAGTTGGATCATATTCCCAAAAATCGTTACATGTATTATCAGACCATCCAAAACCAACATAACCCTTCCCATCCAGCGCAAAGGAAATCATTCTACTATTACAATAGCCCGGATAATCTGCTTTGCTTGTCCATTGATTTGTTATTGTATTATATTCCCACAAATCATAATCACTGATATAAGAACTTCCAGTAATATATGCTTTATTACCAATAACAAAGCAAGTCGAATTATATCTTGCAGATCCCGGGAAGTATGACATTCTTGACCAATTATCATCTTGAGGATTATATTGCCATAGATCATTATAATCATATGGTACACAAAGTCCATCCCCAATACAGCTCATACCTAAGCCAACATATGCGTAACCATTACAAGAAAAAGCTATTGCATTCGATCTTGGATCAGCTGGAAATCTGGAAATCCGTCTCCATGAATCGGTCTTATAATTGTATTCATAAAATGAATTCATATACTGATCGTGAATTCCTGTACCAACATATAATTTATTACCAATAACAAAACTAACAGCACCAGTCAGATAAGATCCCTGAAATACTGATTTCTCTATCCAAGTATTCGTTTCAAGGGTTTTAAAAGATTTAGTGTTTCCATACATAATACTGTCAATTTCATATTCCAGGAATGCACATAAATAATAATCAGTATTTGGATTTAAATTTGCAATCCTACCGCCATATCGTCCTGTATGCAGAGTAGGCCCATAAGAGATAATATTATCATTAATCGTGGGTTCGTCATGTTCCGCAATAATAAAACCGTGATTTAATATTTCATATTCACCCAATCTAAGAATATTACCATATGCCATAACATAATTTGAATAGATTTCCTCAACCTCAGCAGTTACTATTCCAGGTTTTTCCAGTTTCGTTTCTATTTCCATCGAATCATTATGCTCCTTGCTGCAACAAACGATAAGAAAGATTATTAAAAAATAAGTAATGTGGAATGCTTTCATACTTTGATTAATATTAATTTTCGCTAACTCAATTGAATTTTATGTTCAACTTGTAAATAATTCAATATACTTACGGCTATTCTGCTTATATCGTTCCTGCAATATGGCGTCGTTGGTGTCTGCCTGCCAGCCACAGGCTGGTAAACCGGCAGGCAGGTTGCATCGTAGTGTTTTTGATTAGCAATATACAAAATTTTGCGACCCACTGACCCAGCTATTTTTTATATGCGACTTTGGCAAATCGTGCTTACTACCGACTTAATTGATAATCTCCTATTAGTAATCCCGGAGATAGATTTAATCGCTTAGTCAGATTACGAATCATCTCAATAGTCAGTTTACGTTTTCGATTAAGAATCTCTGAAACTCTACTTTTACCCCCGATGTCATCAATCAGGTCTACTTGTCTAAGGTGCATTTCCTCCATTCTTATCTTGATAGCTTCAATTGGGTCAGGTGCATCGATTGGATAATGCTTTTTCTCATATTCGTCAATCATCAATCCCAGGATATCTGCTTCATCGCTCTCTGGTGTTCCAATAGGAGCATCAAAGATCTCCTCAAGTCTTGTTAACGCAAGTTTGTAATCAAATTCAGTTTTTACAGGTGTAATATTCATAATTTTAATTGTTAAATCATATTTGCATCAATCTTATCGTACTCCTTATGAGTCCCAATGAAACGGATAAAAATCCACTGTTTCTCATAATTGAATTTAGTCACAAGTCTATACGAATTGCCTTTGATATTAAAAACAATCCGGCTGTCTTTAAGAATACTTGCATTAGCATATGTTTGTTTGACATCACCTGGAGTTTTCCAAACAGAACTCTTGGCTGTATCATACCATGTTTTTAAATACTGTTCTGTTTCGGGATGTTTCTCCCAGTATTCTCTTAATGTACTCTTTGCAAATATTCTTTCCATTAAACTAATCTTGATACAAAGATAATAAAAATTCTCAAATTGGGAACTTTTTAAATTACATTAACGCTTCGAGCATGTTTGCCAACGGTACTGTTGTATGAGGTCGTAGGCGCCTGCCTGCCAGCCACAGGCTGGTAAACCGGCAGGCAGGTTGCATCGCATTGTTTTTTATGAGAAAGATACAAAATTGTGCCCTGCTTTCGTATTCCCCGTGAGTGAGTTTGAGGCGGGCTGTGAACCTGTGCAAATCACTGACGCTCCAATGTTTTATGTTTTACATTCCTAAACTATTCATTTAATAGTATCATTTCCCGGGTCGTAGAAAACTTGTCAGTTTTGATCGTATAATAGTAAATGCCTTTTGAAAGACCTATCCCATCAAATTCTGCAATATGCATCCCTGAAGTATATTCTTTCCCGGCAAGTTCGGTGATTTCTTCTCCAAGTATAGAAAACACTTTCAGTGAAACGTATATATCACACAGAATTTCAAATGCAATCGTTGTCTTATCGGCAAATGGATTTGGATAATTTTGACCCAGTGTGTAAGTATCCGATCTGCCTGTTACATCTATGATACCGGAAACTGGTGTAGTAGTATCAGGCAAACAAACAATATCAGCTGTTGTACCTATTCCCGTCGGAGCAATCGTATCATTTGTAATGCATAATTTATCAAGATTGGCTCCATCTTCGCTGTAGGCAATTGTGAGGGCGTGTTCACCGGCTGTAAGCAAATAATTGTCTAATCCTTTCCATTCCCATCCGCTTGTGCCTAATCCATCATACATTGCAAACTCTCCATCGTCCATCTTTACCCAGTATGAATCGTCATCAGTACCGGGACAATTTAAACGGGCAAAGATGTAGTAGGTTGTATCTTTAGTCACTGTAAAAGGGATATAGATAGCACTCTCAGTACCGGCAGGCGCTTCCGGAATGCTGTTTAAACCAGATTCAACCGTTGCATAGCTTTGATTTGAAACCTGGGGATCAATTATTAATTTCCAATTCTCACCAACCATTGCACATTCAGGTTCAATCCATACTAATTCGGTTCCCGATGTATCTGTTGCCGGCATAAGTGTATCCAAGCCTTCAAACAATTTCAGATCCATGGAATCGACCATTATTCTATATCCTGACGTGTCAGGGTGCAGCCCATCATTTTGATAGGATGACACAAGGCTTATAGTATCCTCCGGATTCCGCAGCAGCTTATCGAAATCGATAACTGCATCAAAGCGACCACTGTTCCGAATCCATCCATTCACTTTATTTCTGCATGCTTCACTATATTGATTATAGTAACCATTCCCTTTAAAAGGCGTGATGGTAGCACCGTAAATCCAGATATTTCTTGCATGAGCAGAGTCGATCATCATCTTGTATGCAGCAATAAGCCCATTGGCAACCGAAGTTGCAGCATCAGCAGAATTGACCCCACCAATATCATTAACCCCTTCAAAAATGATAATCGAACGTACGCCCTGTTGATTCAAAATGTCCCGCTCATACCGGTTTACTGCAGCAGGCCCCAGACAATCTTTAAGCACACAGTTTCCGCCTGCACCCATATTGAGGACACCTACCTGTTCAGTACCGGGATTTGTAAGAAATCGTTCTGATAAAAGATCCGTCCATCTGTTTTGCATGTTTGTTACTGAACCCCGTCCATCGGTAATGGAGTTGCCGAGAATTGCAACAGAGGTTGAGGTTGGCGGTACCAGTACATCAATTCCATTGATGACATACCAGTGATCTGTTGTGACAGAACCGGTAAAGTCGGTCACAGAAGTATTGTTCCCGGCTAACAGGTAGGAAGTAGTGCGGGACCCGGGATGTCCGGTTACATCAGCAGATGTGCTGCCAAAGTAGATTGTTATTGCTATATCCATCCTCGGTTGCAGATCGAAAGCAATTGGATCTGAAGTAATGGCAACACCCGGGTCCATGGTAACCTCCTGGTTACCATCAAATGTCAATTCTATATTTGTTGGTTCGTCAATGGCGTTTCCTCCGGCTGAGACGGCAATTTGAACCGAATTCATTGCAACAGGGCTTGTGCTGAATTCATTAGAGAATTTTACCCGCAGAGTGTCTCCACCGATTGAAACGCGCACTACTTGTCGTAATGAATTGTTGGTCAGTCCCGGTGAAGGAGGCATATTACCAGGTTCCACAAGCTGTGGCATAGTACTCCAGGTTCCTGCCCATATTTTTGCTGACTGACCGAAAAGACTCCATGTACTCAATAATATGCACGATGCAACTATAACTGAGTATGTATACAGAGATTTTAAAAATGTGTTTTTAAACATAATACTTAATTTATATGAATAGAATATTTTTACAATATTAATTCTTATTCTCCAAAGGTAAATTGCACGTAATTAATTTTTACTGATTGATGTTCTTACTTATAGCTGACTGTCTTAACAGTCATTTTTTTCTTCATGTTACTCAACTATGAAGTTATTTACCCTGCAAAATTATTTTTCGGATCGCAGAGAGTTTGTCAACCGAAGCTTTTTTTAATCACCGAAGTGAAACAGAGGTGATAGCAAAGGTTGACCTGTCCCGCCATGGGCTATATGCGACTTTGTGTGCAGATTTTTTAATCATTTATCTTTTTCAGAAAATCACCATCTACAATCAATAGTTTAACTCCATTTTCTGTAGTTGAACGGTGAGAACTCAATTCATCTGTAACAACATAAGTCATTCCTTTTGTTAATAAGAATTTTTTACCGTCGTTGAGTTCACTTAAAAACTCACCTTCCAAACAATGTACAATATGTCCTTTTGTACACCAATGATCAGCAATATACCCTTTAGAATATTCAACTATTCTTATTCGCAGGCCTTCAAATTGAAGAGTCTGCCAGCATGCAATACCTGTATCACCTTTGTGTTCAATTTTAGGAATACTTGTCCAATCTATGGTTTGAAATGGAATATTTTTCTTATTCATTTTTTACTAAGTTTTAGAAATATAAAAAATTTGGAATACTATTCTAATTATAGGATTCCATAATTATTTTGTCCTCTGATAATAAGTTTCCGCATAGTTCATTCATATTCATAGAAACCCAACTTGAAAGTTTGTTATGTGTATTAAAGTATTTCAATGGTATTGGATGAGTACCAATTACAACAGGAATTTTATAATGAGTCTCAACGAATTCTTTAAATTGATTTATATATGGACATGGTGGATATCCAACAACCATTCCAGTCGCAAAATGAATCGCTTCAACACCATTTTTAATCATTTCTTCCGGAACATATTCAATATTTCCACCAGGGCAGCCTCCACAATTTGAGAAACCAACCAATTCTAAGACGTCATCTTTAGGATACTTTGCAAATCCTCCGGTATGTTCTTTTAATGCTCTCAAACATTTTCCTCCACCACAAGTTATGTAACGGCTGCAAATAATAATTCCAATTTTTGTCATTTTTATCTCCTTTGTTTATGTTATAGTTATCAATAAAAAAATTAACATATCGATTGAATAGATACGCAATGTCTTTCTAAAATTTGCGCACAACATTCCTGTTGTATGATGTCGCAGGCGCCTGCCTGCCGGTTTACCAGCCTGTGGCTGGCAGGCAGGTTGCATCACACTGTTTTTGATGAGAAAGATACAAAAAAGCGGCAATATGGATTACAGGTAGTCAGAACCGAGCCTTGCGAGCTCATGAGCCTAGCGAACCGACCAACGGGAGCTCAACGAGGCTAACCTTATTAGCTGAGTTAATAAACTACCTTTTGGAT
>CAZWFM010000104.1:0-6727 GCA_964633185.1 uncultured Bacteroidales bacterium
ATTTGCCGGATGTGCTAAGGCCTTTGGTAAAAGGAGGGGGATCATTGACAGCCTTGCCTATTATAGAAACCCAGGAAGGAGATGTTTCAGCATATATACCGACCAATGTGATTTCCATAACTGATGGTCAGATATTTCTGGAATCTAATCTGTTTAATGCTGGTGTCAGACCTGCTATCAATGTTGGCATCTCAGTTTCTCGTGTTGGGGGGACTGCTCAAATCAAATCCATGAAAAAAGTAGCTGGTACACTCAAACTTGACCAGGCACAATACAGAGAACTTGAAGCATTCTCAAAGTTCGGATCCGATCTTGATGCAACAACTCTTGCGATACTTGATAAGGGGGCAAAGAATGTGGAAATTCTAAAGCAGGGACAATATGCTCCCTTGCCTGTTGAAAAGCAGGTTGCTATTATCTTTTGCGGTTCAAAAGGCTTGTTATCTGAACTGCCGATTGAAAAAGTTAAGGAATTTGAAAAGGAATATTTGGATTTTCTGGAATTGAAACATAAAAAAGTCCTCAATAACATTAAGGAAGGAAAAATTGAAGAAGAACAGGAAGAATTATTAAAAGCAGTAGCCAGGGAAATTGTCGAACGATTAAAATAAGGATTTTGGAGATTATTTTTAAAGTATGCCGAGTTTAAAGGAAACACGAACAAGACTTGCATCAGTAAGATCAACACGGCAGATAACCAGTGCAATGAAAATGGTATCTGCAGCTAAATTGAGGAGAGCACAGGATGCTACAATTCAGATGAGACCGTATGCCAATAAACTTAGACAAATATTAGAAACTTTATCTCAATTTATTGAGGAGGAGCAGGATAATCAATATACAGTTGAACGGGAGGTTAATAAAGTCCTGATACTGATGATTTCTTCAAATAAGGGTTTGTGTGGCGCTTTCAACACCAACATATTCAGAAGGACACAGGGCTTGATAAAGGAAGAATATAGTACCTTACATAGTAAAGGCAACCTGGACATAATTGCTTGTGGTAAAAAAGCAGCGGAATTTATAGGCAATGTTGGGTATGCCATGATTGAAACTCATCATGATATTCTGGATAATCTAAATTACGAATTGGTCAATGCATTGGCAAAAAAGGTTATGGAATCATTTCTTTCCGGTGAATACGATGAGGTAAAAATTGTTTACAACCAGTTTAAAAATGCGGCAGTTCAGGAATTGGTCGTAGAACAATTCTTGCCGATTAAAAAGATTGAGATTGACGAAGAGGGAAACAGGTTTAATAATAATCTGATTTTTATTTTGGAACCATCCAGGGAATATATTGTGAAAGAACTGATTCCTAAATCCCTGAAAATTCAAATGTACAAAGCATTTCTGGATTCTATTGCATCTGAACATGGTGCCAGGATGACTGCCATGCACAAAGCAACCGATAATGCCACTCAACTTATTAAAGATCTGCAGTTGGAATACAACAAAGCCCGACAAGCCTCCATTACAACCGAAATTCTTGAGATCGTGGGTGGTGCTGAAGCACTTAAGAACAGATAAAAAAATTTGTATTTTGATCAAGCTTTGTTTTCAAATCGATACACAGAAAAAATTACTCCCGTTTTATTTTTTGGTAACAGTCCTTGTTCTGATTTCCTCGAATTTTTTCTTTTTTTGGGATAAGGACATATTGCATGCCCGACATGCATTCTGGTATCTCGAAAATGGATTTAGTATTTTACAACCTCCGCAATTCGATTCCGGACATCCTCCCGCAATGGGGCTTTTACTGGCTTTTTTATGGAAAATATTTGGGATTCACCTGGCTGTAGGACACCTGGCTATGATCCCTTTTGCCATAACACTGATTTGGCAATTGTACAGATTTACAGCCTTTTTTATTAAATCCCTTTTTGTGTATTGGGCATTATTGCTGATTGCAATTGATACCTCCATATTAACACAACTGATGATATTGACAGGTGATTTGCTGACACTGGTGTTTTTCTTTTGGGCTGTTAATTCAATACTTTATAACAAACGGATTGCTTTACTATTTGCCATGGTATTGTTGGCATTAACCAGTTCAAGAGGTATGATTTCATGTATGATTGTGGGTATTTTCGACATATATTTACAGACGTGTGGGAAAGAGAATGTATACAAAAAAATAGTGTCTGTAATCCCTTGGTATTTGCCTTCCTTTTTCCTCTCAGCCTTTTACCTGGCATATCATTATGCAAAGACAGGATGGATTGGATACAACCCTGAAGGTTCAAGCTGGGAAGGTTTGTTCGAATTGGCAGATTTGAAAGGAGTAGTAAGGAATTTTTTGATCATTGGCTGGCGACTTATTGATTTTGGGCGTTTATTTCTTTGGCTGACGGGATTTTATTTCTTCTTTCTTATGGTGAAAAAAAGAATAAAACCGGATGATAATATTCGGATTCTTTTGGCCTTATGCATCATATCATTTATCATCTATGTACCTCCAATGATCATATACAAAGGGCTTCTGTCTCATCGGTACATATTGCCTTTATTCGCTGTATTTGCTACCCTAATTGCGTATCTGCTATTTGAAAAACTTCCTGACAACAGGTTAAGAAAATCAATTTATTTTGTATTGATCATTGGATTATTAAGCGGCAATTTTTGGATTTACCCCGACCGCATAGCAAAAGGTTGGGATGCCACACTGGCACATATCCCCTATTACAAATTACGCAGAGATATGATACAATATATTGAAGAAGAGAGGATCCCTTTTGAAGAAATCTGTTCTGAAATACCGAATACCGCAAAGTTAAAACACATTGACCTTATCGAAGACGAGAGATCTTTCATGAACAGGAACCTGCAGGCATGCGATTACATTTTCTATTCCAACATTTACAATATGTTTACGGATGATTTTCTTTATGAATTGAAGAATCATTGGGAGGTTGTTCGGGAATACAGGTTGTTACAGGTAAGGGTGACACTTTATAAAAACCCATATTCCGATTAAAAATTCCATTTCAAGCGCAGGAATATAAAATTACTTTTTATCCATTCTTCTTTTTTGGAAAAGGGATCCTCATACCTGAAAGCAAAAAACTGGAAAAACGAAGCCAGGGTCAGGTTGTCGGCCAATGATATTTCAATACTCGGGCCGATAAAAAAGCCAAGGAGATTCTCATCATAGAAATACATCGCAGCAAGATTTGTATTGAGAATAGGATTTACAGGATAGGTAACCTGTCCGAATGCATTGTATTTCGTATACGTGAGTGTTTTAACGTTTTGTGTACCGGTATACATATTCATTATGGAAGTACCGGATAAATACACTTTGTTGGCATAGAAAAACTCGAACATCAAATAAGTCTGGTCAGAAAATGTATAATCAAATGCAAGGCTGGAGAGTAATTGGTTCGATGAATTATCAGAGGTTTCCAATGAATAAAAATAGCTCAATTCCCCACGAATACTTAAATTCCTGATGGCTCCCGAAAAACCAAATCCGCCGACAAGATCCCTGTCTTCCCTTTCCAGAGAAACGGACAATGTATCAAATTCCAGTTCCAGTTTATTTGATTGATTGAAAAAGGCTGCCATCACCTGAAAATCAGTATTCCATTGATTAAAATGAACAAGGGCTCCTGCAGTTATTTTTCCCGAATCATCTGCTTTGGCAGCCAAATCGACAGATGATGTATATCCGGTATAATATTGTATTCTTACAGCATCAGCTCCCGGCAGTTCGGGGTAATCAAAATCGAAGAAATTACGGGAATTGAACAGGTCGTTCGGATTCCAGACAAATGTTTGCCCCCAGTTGATTCTTTGACGGCCAAGTTTTATTTCAAGTTTGTTGTATGTATATTGCAACCAGGCTCTGTCAATACTAAGTGATAACAAATACTGATCTGCAAATTTTTGTTGAAAAGTGAGCGGCAAATAATAGGTTTCTTTGTTAAATCCGTTTTTAACCGGAGTTACTTCAACAAATTCACCTGCTATAAGTTGATTTCTGAATTGTATGGAACCGCTCATTCTTTCGGATGGATACCAGTCGAGATTAAGGCGGTTATGTATAATTCCCTGCCATGCTGTTGAATCTTCCATCCAAAAAAGAGATGGCATGCCGGATAAGTACCCGTGAAAGTCAAGTTTGGTAAGCGTGTCACTATTCTGGGCAGTAACAATTGCGAAGTTTAGAATGATATAGTGTATGAAAAGTAATTTTTTCATGATTTCTTCTTTGTTTCCGAGAAGAACAGATTTTTCAAAAAGAGCAACGGGGCCATTACCTGTAAGAACAAAATAGTATTTATTACTACGTTGAACATTGCATTATAATATGCTGATAAAGAGGAGTCTAGTAAATACCAGATAATTAAAGGATAAAAAATACTTCTCCAGGACCATTTTTCTCTCTTTTGGAACGCATGGTATACAATATACAACATTGTTGTTCCCCAACCGGTCATAATCGCTCCGCTGACCCCGATTAACCAACCTCTCATAAGCAAAACGGACTTTTCAGGAATATTTCCTGAATAGAAAATACGGTTGATATGTTTATTAAGCACTTCAGCATATCCTGTATTCCCAAGAATTACAAGGAATATGCCAACAATAATAATTATGAATAACGTGATTTTTAACCAGCCAATCCAGAATTTTTCTGCAGTCATAGGTGAGTTCATTATTTGACCACATCATTTAATATTTTTCCATCTTCAAGTGTAATTACCCTTCGGGCTTTTTTGACCACTCTGGCATCGTGTGTGGAAAAAATGAAAGTGATCTTTTCTTCCTTGTTCAGTTTTTCCATGATGTCAAGAAGGTTTTCCGTAGATTTTGAATCGAGATTTGCTGTGGGTTCGTCAGCCAGTATAAATTTTGGTTTGGAAGCAAGAGCACGCGCGACAGCCACACGCTGCTGTTGTCCCCCGGATAATTTGGAGGGACGGCTGTCCAACCGTTCTCCCAGACCGACAGCTCCAAGAAGTTCTTTCACACGTTTATTTTTTATTTCTTTTGATACTCCCTGCATTTCCATAACGAATTCCGTGTTCTCTTTTGCTGTGAGTACGGGTATTAAATTATACGACTGGAACACAAATCCTATATTACGAAGGCGAAAATCAATAAGTTTTGATCCTTTGAGAGTATTTATGTTTACACCACCAATGATAATTTCACCGGAAGTTGGAGTATCCAAGCCTCCAAGCATATTCAACAAAGTTGTTTTTCCGGATCCTGAGGGACCGACAATGGCTGCGAATTCACCTTCTTCAAAAGACAGGCTAACACCATTTACTGCATGGACCTGAACTTCGGAATCGTTGTATATTTTTTCCACGTTTTTAATATCTATTACTTTCATTGTACTAAGTTTTATTTTTCAAATGTAAATATTATTCAGTCCTCAAAGCTTCAACTGGATTAAGCTTCAGGGCTTTACGGGCCGGCCATATCGAGGAAATGATTCCAGTGGCTATAACCATGGCCGTTATGATAACATAATTGAACCAGGTAACTGATGGATAAACAATGGCAGCGTAACCCATGGCTTCAAATCCTTCGCTCCACATTTCAAAATTAATACCTGTTCTGCTAAGAATCTGAACTATAATTCCGCTGAATACCATTCCTGCAACTGCACCTGTAAGCGTTAAGAATATGGATTCAAGCATGATCATACTGAATACTCTTTTCTTGTTCATTCCTATCGCCATAAGCATTCCTAATTCTTTAATCCTCTCAAGCACCGACATCAGCATAGTATTTATAACGCCAAAAGCCAGCGCCAAAAGAATGATAACAACATAAATATATCCCATTACATTACTAAAATCTGTGTACATGGCAATTTCCGGAGAAAGCCGTCTCCAGGACATAATATCCTGTTCGGGGAAATATTCCGTTAGTTTTTCGGCTACACGAACTCCCGCTTCATTGTCTGTTGATAAAACAGCTATTTCATGAACCTCCGAATCTGTTAGCCCTGTAAACCTGTTCAATTGTTCCCTTTCAACAAAAGCATTCATAGCATCGAAGGCCGAATTATCAGTTTTATAAATGCCTCTTAACTTAAAAACAGGATGTGTTATTATGCCATACTTATCTTGCAGAGTAAGTTCTATATTTGTACCGATTCGATAAAATGAAAAGTATTTTACAAGTTTGTTTGAATACTCCCTGAATTCACCTTTTGTAAGAACTTCTTGCAAGGCATTTTTAAAATCCTTTTCTTTCCGGAATCGTTTTGATCCAATATTCTGTATTTTTTGAATCAGCTCCAAAGGGTATTGTTCCTGATTCATGGAAGATATCTTTTCTTCGGTCACCTGGTAATTCAACAGTTTTAAGTTTTCCGCTGCTTTGCTCCCAATTACAATAGAAGGTCTGCGGTGATTTCCTTCAAAGAATTCGCCTTCGATCAAGCTTTTATATACTTCTGAGACCTTTTTTTCCTCTTCAGGATCAATTCCCTTAAGAACAAAACCGGATGCAGCCCATGATGTTTTTGCCATAGCAAATTGTTTTACGCGGGGAGAATAAGTTACAACAGATTCCATTGTATCTAATGTCCCGGTAACTATCTCATAATTGTTGATCGTGTATTGAATTTCCTCGTTATACATGAAATCAGGATTATGAATTTGAACATGAGAAACTTCAGTGTATATGCTACTATGTATACGTTGCTCTATCCATCCCTGCATAATTCCTGTAGCCATAACGCCACCAAAGATCCCTAACA
>CAZWFM010000105.1:0-6717 GCA_964633185.1 uncultured Bacteroidales bacterium
GGTTAAAGAAGGAAAATGAGAAATTAGACACATAGCTTACTCATTGTCACCTGCATTCTGATTTCAAACTGATTTCCGTTGCGGGTGCTTTTATTGCAATTCTATCTTTTTCCAATGTTGGTGTTTGTCCATTTCTTTTTCAGTCGCAAAAAAGAAATAGACGAAAGAAAATGCTCGGTTAGCCCAAATCGCAAAAACATACCCTCCGAAGAATGACATACCTTCTAATACTCTTATTGGCTTTGAATAGTGACAGGGCCACCGCAGGCTAACCCGGCCAACGCTACAGGGATTCTTTTTAAGAAGGTTTTACCGCTGGTGAAAAAGTAAAGGTGCTTGTTGCTGTTAGTGAATATAGGTAAATAACTTACTTGGTATTACCTGCATTCTGATTTCAGACTGATTTCTGTTGCGGGTACTTTTATTGAAATTCTATCTTTTTTTAATGTCGGTATTTGTCCATTTCTTTTTCAGTCGCAAATAAAGAAATAGACGAAAGAAAATGCTCGGTTAGCCCAAATCGCAAAAACGTACCCTCCGAGAAATGACATACCTTCTATTACTCTTATTGGCTCTGAATAGTGACAGGGCCACCGCAGGCTAACCCGGCCAAAGCACATTTATTCCGGTTTTTGAATGAAGCAGATAAAAATTGATACAGCCCTGTTAGTGGTAGTCATTAAAATCCCCAGTTGAGACCAACAGAAAAGGTAGTTGTTTCGCCACGGTAATATTCGGCAGTGTATTTTTCGATATTTCCGGTGGTATTACGGTAACGTATTTCGCCAAAGACAAAAATGTCGTTGATGATCTGGTAACTTGCTGTAAAAGTGAATTCATTGTTTTCCCACTCCACGGTATCCAGAAAATAATTCACAACTTCCTGTCTGTCGGTTCCCAGTTCGGCGTGATCGGGGCCATGCTGTGCAAAGTTGTAAGAAACTTTCAGATCAAGACCCAGGATAGGCTTGAATACAATTTCGGCATAATAGCTTCTTGAATTGTCCTGCATGAAGTGCCCCATATTGTAAAAATTCGATTCGTAGGTTGTGGTGGTCATAATGTGTTTGTAAACCAGGGGATAAGACTGAAAATATTCGAAGGTGACAGCAGTGTTGGGTATGAGAGAAGAAAGCCTGAATCCGGTATTCAGACTGTAATAGCCCATGCGACCCTGTTCTTTCAGACGGTTGAAGGAAATATCATCGTAGTAAAAGGCTGCATAAATGTGCAGGTGTCTGAGCTGACGCGAACTGATATCAAAGAAAAACTGTGAATTCTGTCCCGTATAGTTGCTCTGGTAATCACTAAGCGTATGGTCAACCGATTTGTACAACATGATGGGAATACAATACGCAGGATTCACATTGTCGGCACTGTAGACAACAGAGTTTCCAATGGAAGCATAGAGATTTTTCAGAGGTTTAAATGTAAACAGGTTGGCAGCCATGTATTTGTTGAAAAACACTTCGCGCGTATTAGTACCGTATCCGCTGGTAAAGGTATAACTCCGGGCACTGTCCACAACTCCCGATACCAGCCAGCCGTGGAAATAGTTGAATTCGAGCCATTTTGCCGGTTTCAGGAACAGTTTTACCTGTGTTATGGATGGTGTCTTACCGGAAATAATGGATGGATAGAAATAATTGTTGCCCCATTCCATGTGGTCTTTTACCAGTCCTATACTTCCCCATTTCCACGATACGGTAATTCCTCCCCGCATTTCGCTGAAGTCGTTACTGCTTCCCTTATAAACTGCTCCGGGGCGTGTATTCAGGTATTCAGGGGCAGAGAGGACTTTTTCTTCATGGTTGTCGCGCAGACTGCCATACACTCCCAGGTGCTTCCCTGCGTAGGCGAATACTTCGGCACCGTTCCAGCGGTGATAGTTCGAACCGTTTTTGTTGTTCCAGTATTGAATGCCAAGGATAGGATTAAGGGAGAAAGTGAAAAGAGAATCTTTGTAGTAAAGAATATCAATCCGTTTTGTAAAGTTTTTATCGGGTTTCAATTCTTTATTAAAATCTTTCAAATAAAATGCAAGTTCTTTTTGCTGTCTTTTGTTTAGCTCATCCGGGTGTTGTGAAATTTCCTGAAGTTTTCCTGCAATAAATTTGCGGGTGTAAGGCTTTACGGCCGAATTCAGCTCAATGAGTTTTTCATTGGCCATTTCATCGAGGAAGGTATAGATGCCTTTGTTGGAAATATGGTGGTATACATCCTGGGCGTAATCCGAAACCGGTATGATAAAAGCCAGGAATAAGACGTACAGGATGTTCCTCATGGTTTTATTTCTTTACCCCGGGTAAATATAGAGAGAAATTGGGAACTTATAAGATTTCCATCTAATCCCCTAAACCCCTAAACATATAAACCTATAAACATAATAACTGCATAATCATTCATCTTAACAATTAATCATCCTCAATACGCAATTATAATCACATTAACAGTACTAATTTGCATTTATTTTGTAAATTTGTACCAAAAATAATTTTCACGATGATAAAAAGATTATTAGAGAATAAGATTGTACAGTTAAGTGAACAGTTTCCCGTTATTTCTATTACAGGTCCCAGGCAATCGGGGAAAACAACTTTAATAAGATCAACATTCCCCGGTTACCGTTATGAAGTCATGGAAGATCCTGATACACTTCTTTTTGCAAAAAGCGATCCCAGAAAGTTTCTTGATCGTGGTTCAAAAATGGTTATTGATGAAATACAACGGGTTCCTGAATTGTTTTCTTACATTCAAACCCTGACTGATGAGGCAGGTATTACGGGGCATTTTATTATTTCGGGTTCGCAGAGTTTCTTGTTAAATCAGCAGATATCGCAATCTCTTGCAGGAAGGGTAGCTATATTGAATTTACTACCATTCAGCATCAAAGAATTACAGGATTACACCCAGGCATTTGATCATTTTGAACAATATCTTTTCAAAGGTTTTTATCCCAGAATTTACGATAAAAACATTGCTCCGTCTGATTTTTATCCAAACTATGTTCAAACCTATATTGAACGGGATGTACGTTTATTGCAGAACATCCAGGATTTATCATTATTCATTCGTTTTATAAAAATGTGTGCAGGAAGAATAGGACAGTTACTTAATCTTAGTTCCCTAGCAAATGATTGTGGCATTAGTGTTAACACAGCTAAATCTTGGATTTCAGTCCTGGAAGCCAGCTTTATTCTATACTTGCTGCAGCCTCACCATGTAAATTTCAATAAACGATTGGTTAAAATGCCGAAACTGTATTTTTATGATACGGGACTGGCTTCGTTTCTTCTTGGTATACAATCTGAAAACCAGTTATTAACACATTATTTAAAAGGAGCCTTATTTGAAAACCTTATCATTTCAGAATTAATAAAAAACAGGTTCAATAAAGGGATGAAAAGCAATTGCTATTTTTGGAGAGATAATAAGGGTAATGAAATTGATTGCCTTTTTGAGAGCAATACAGGTTTAGTTCCCATAGAAATAAAAGCAGGAAGTACCTATAATCCTGATTTTTTCAGAAATCTTTCTTACTGGAATAAAATTTCCGGTAATAAAGGTGATAATTCGTATGTTATTTACGGTGGCGAAAGAAACAGAGATAGTAAAGAAGGGAAATTATTATCATGGAAAGGGTTTTTAGAAAACCTGCCGGAATGAATACTTCGCTCCGGCATTCTCCAGGCAGAGAAGTTTTTGGGGAAGCTTTCAATAACAAATCATGTTCATTCCGGGGAAAAACTATAAGATGTAAGGAATTTCCAATTGGTGAGGAAAGGAAGTAAAATGCGGATATACTTAGTGCTTACCGGTAAGTAATTCTTTTAAAAAAAGCCAGCTAAACCCGAAGATGGCTATAATGGCCTTTTTGAAAATTCTCCTGGGATTTTGCACAATGCGATATACCCAACGCAGGGAAAGTCTTTTTACCCATTCGGGACTGATCTTCATACTACCGGAAAGGTAATCGTATACACCTCCGATACCGATCATAATGGAATTATCCAGGTATTGTGAATAGTATGCCATCAGGTAATCCTGCTTGGGGCTGTTCATACCTACCCAAATGAGGTTAGGTTTCAGCTTATTGATTTCCCGAATATCAGAGAGAATGTATTTATTATTTTCCAATTGATCAAGACTTACCCAGGGAGGAGATTTGTATCCGAGAATTTTTGCTTGCGGATACTCTTTTGTGAGATTATCCTGTATTTTCTCCAGCTCTGGTTGAGAGGAACCATAAAAATAGTGCGATAATTCGGTTTGCATAAGCTTCTTTACCAGCCAGTACCCCGAAATGGAACTTATTTTTTTCAGGCCTTTTATTTTTGTATAAATGGCAAGGGGAGAACCATCCGGCAAAGTAAGCAGGCTGTTGTTCAGGATTTCCCGGAGTTTTTTGTTTTTCGATGCAAGGACAATTACATACCCGTCGGTCAGGCAGATATAACCTGAACCAGATTTTGCCAGTGACTTGATCTGTTTGGGAGTTTCTGAAATATTTGTAACAGAAACCTGTGTACCGAAAATAGTTATTCTTTCATTCATTAATTATTAGCTTTTATCAGGATAAAAACATTGAGGCGGGCATTGCTATAATATTTTTTGCTACTTCTTTTATTTCTTCGTCATTACTTAATACAAAACACTTAATTAATGGCTTGTCCAATATATTATCAAGGTTCAGTAAATTACGCGCATCGGTTTTGTTTACCAAATTGGCCATCTTTATTTCTATACCCATATAACCTTCTTCAAGTTCAATCAACAAATCAATTTCCAGTCCGTCGCTTGTTCTTAAAAAGAACAAATTAGCAGGAACAATCGATTGCTTGCACTGTTTGTATATTTCGGCTACAACAGCGCTTTCGAACTCATTACCCGTAAGTGTACCGGTTTTTTGCAGGATAGCCTTTTGCACTCCGGGATCCAGGTAATGCAGTTTGGGCGATTTAACAAGTCGTTTAAGCTGGTTTTTATACCAGGGTTGCAACAGAATGGTCTGGTAGCTGATTCCGAGGTACTGCAAAAAGCGCTGGACTGTTTTTGAACTTACCCCGGCATTTTTGCCCAGGTAAGTAAAATTAACCAACTGCCCCGTTAGCATTGCCGTTATCCTCTGTACCTGTACAAAGGGCTCCAACGACCTGAAATCGGCTAAATCGCGTATGTCGCGTTCCAGGTATGTTTTTACATAATTTGTAAGCCATTCAAACCGTTCATCATCTGTCAGCTTATCATTTACCAATGCCGGGTATCCCCCGTTTTTCAGGTAATATTCAAAACTACTTTTGCGTTTATGATACTCTGTATATAAATTGAAATGCGGGAGTGAATTATCAACTGTTTTACTTTTTAAAAATTCCTGCAGAAAAGATGGTTTTACTTCTTCTTCCCAGCTTTGAGTCATTATCTCCGGAATAGTTAAAGGCATTATTTCCTGTATGTTACACCTGCCGGCAAGACTTTCCTTTACCTTATTTAGTAAAAGTAACTGGCTTGATCCCAGAAGAATATACCTGGGTTCGGGATATTGATCATATACCGATTTAATACTTTCAATTAACGAAGGTTCTTTCTGTACCTCATCAAGTATGGCCTTTGGGTATTGGCTATACCATTGCTGCCCTGTAAGTCTGGAATACTGGCTCCGTAACATAGGATCCTCTAAGGAAAGATAGGCATAGTGTTGAAAACACTTACGTGCAATAGTTGTTTTACCTGTTTGCCGCGCACCGGTAAGCACTATAATACGGCTTGGTTCCGAATGACTTTTCTTTAAAAGAATGGGGGTTAAGTATCTCGATTTCATAATTAGGCGTAATATTTGGATATATAATCCTAAATTTACGCGTAAATTTGGAATTACAAAATTTTTTTCTTATAAATTATGCTCAGGGGCTTTTTATTATTGGCAAGAGAAACTCCTATGCTGAAAATGGGTACTCTTACTAAATGACTCATCCATTAATTACCTTTTTTCACTATCCACCTGCAATCCATCTCCCAGGCATCTTCAGGGATCTTATCATATTTATGATCTTTCAGTACACCCCATCCTTTTGCGATCAATTTGTAATTGTTGTTTAACAATTTGTAAAATCCATCCTCAGAATTGTCAGGAAGATCATCGTATACGTTTCCTCTTTCATTTTTAGTAACCTCACAGGTTATTCTGCCAATTTGTTTCTTATCGATCATTGGTTTCAGGGTTTTCAATACTTCCAGATCCATGCCCTGGATATCGCTAACATACTCATCAATGAATTCTATATTATGCTTTTTACAAAAATTGCATAGGTTAAGGCAAGGCACGGTAATGGATCTGATCATCTCGATCTTTTCCCCCTTGTATTCCTGTTCCCATTCTTTTTTAAAACTTCCGATTGAAGAAGATGCCCCGTCATTGTTGCTGCTTATATTAAAAGTAATTTCTCCGTCATAATCGGTAACAGCAGCATTGAATAAGTGTATCCGCGGATTGCTGCGGTATTTCTTTCGTAATTTCCTGAATCTTTCAGGATAAGCTTCGAAACCATAACATTTTTCAAATCCCCTGTGCATTAAGCTAAACACACCACTTGGCTCCATGCCTATGAATAGCAGAACACCTCTTTTTTTTCTGAATGTATGATAGAGCAGAAGCAAAAGGAATCTCCAGGCGTTAATGGGATTTTTTATTGATTTAATAACCGCATCTAACATTTTTGG
>CAZWFM010000106.1:0-6706 GCA_964633185.1 uncultured Bacteroidales bacterium
ATGCGCCACAAAGACATTGCATATTCATGGAAGATTCCCATTTTGTATGTCGAACTCATGTTCATTATTAATTTGTCCGGTTTGTACTCCTTACTATATTGTATTGATCTCAATGAAAATTCAAACCAAAAAGGAATCTCAGAAATGAATGACTCCTGTACACGATGCTATAGCGCATTTCATTCCTGGGCGTGAACTTAAAAAGGTTCTTACAAAGGAATATTATAGCAATACCCTTTAGGGAAAATAAAACTTTCTGCAGGCACTCTGCTCATTCATTACATTTCTCATTTAGAATTACTATTTTTAGCCAACTTTTTATTGAGTTGAGAATTGTTGCCAGGGAGATCATGAATTCGTAATGAGACCGGGCTTTGAAAAGTAAAATTAGATTAACATGAAGCACAATAAAATTGTTGTAGGTATAACACATGGAGATATTAACAGCATAAGTTATGAGGTAATTATTAAAGCTTTAATGGACAACAGAATTTTTGACTTCTGTATACCAGTTGTTTACGGTTCTCCTAAAGTGGCTGCCTACCATCGAAAAGCACTTAATATTGATAATTTCAGTTTCAATATGATTAAATCAACAGATGAATTAAATCCTAAACGAGCTAACATTATTAGTTGTATTGATGAAGATATTCGTGTTGAGTTGGGCAAATCAACAACAGTTGCAGGTTTAGCCTCTTCTCAGGCACTTGAGATTGCAATTCAGGATCTTTCTGAAAAGAAAATCGATGTGCTTGTGACAGGACCTATTAATAAAAAGAACATTCAATCGGATAAATTTTCTTTTGCCGGGCATACAGAATTTCTGGAAGATCGTTTTGGATCAACCGGGGTATTAATGTTCATGATAAATGATTTTTTTAAAGTTGGAGTTGTTACCGGACACATTCCATTATCAAAAGTTCCGGAGTACATTACAAAAGATGCGGTGCTGAATAAATTGAAGATCATGAACCACTCTCTTAAAATTGATTTTGGTATTCGAAAACCACGAATTGCAGTATTGGGTCTGAATCCACATGCAGGAGATAACGGACTTATAGGTGATGATGAAGTAAGAGAAATTATACCGGCTGTTGAAACTGCCCGTGAAGAGAATATTCTGGCTTTCGGACCTTTTTCGGCCGATGGTTTTTTTGGTTCCGGTTCGCATACAAAATATGATGGCATCCTGGCAATGTATCACGATCAGGGCCTTATTCCGTTCAAATCTCTTTCTTTTGGAGAAGGGGTCAATTTTACCGCAGGATTATCCGTTATCAGAACTTCCCCTGCACATGGTACTGCATTTGAAATAGCCGGTAAAGGAGAGGCGTCACCTGATTCATTCAGAAAAGCTATTTATCTTGCCTGTGACATCTTTACAATGAGAAATAGTTATAAAGAACTTTCTTCCAATCCATTGAAATCATACGATGTATCTGAATTATAATGAAAGAATAATGAACACTATATCGAATTGTAAGCATGCTTGATTTTATTAAAGGGATTGTTGCTAAATTAACTCCCACTATGCTGGTATTAGAAGCAAATGGATTGGGTTATGAATTGAATATTTCTATTCAAAGCTTTACAAAATTACAAAATCAGGCTTCGTGCCAGATCTTTGTGCATGAAGTGATAAGGGAAGACGCCCATCATCTGTTCGGATTTGTTACCAGAGATGAACGGGAAGTCTTCAGACTTTTAATTTCAGTATCAGGTGTTGGAGCTAACACTGCCAGAATGATCCTGTCTTCTATGAGCACAGATGAGGTGAGAAGTGCTATTGCCACCGGGAATGTTGAATCTTTAAAAAGTATAAAAGGTATAGGAGCCAAATCGGCTCAAAGAATTATTGTAGATCTTAAAGACAAAATTGATAAATCATCAGATATATCTCAATTATTCAAACAACCAGACAATACAATAAAGAAAGAAGCGTTATCTGCACTAGAGATACTTGGCTTTTCAAGGAAGAACGGAGAAAAAGTAGTCGATAAATTATTGGCAAATGAAAGTTCTCTGCCTGTTGAAGAAGTGATAAAGCAGGCTCTGAAGCTATTGTAGTATTAATATGTTTCTAGGTGTACATTAGACAAGGAGGAACTCAATATACGATATACAGAAAAGGCGGTCTTGCTTTGTCTTTTATTCTGGCATTTATGGTTGTCCTTTTTTTTACAGAAGATGTCTTTGCTCAAAATTTGTCAGACACAACCAGCAAGTATCAACTCAGATATCCGATTCATGACAACAATTATCCGTTTTCTACTTCCGGAATAGTATCTCCTATGCTGCTCAGACCACCATCTAATATTGAGCAGACAATAGTATATGATCCGGTGACCAGGCGATATGTTTTTTCTGAGAAAGTTGGAAAATTAAATTACCGCTTTCCAACTTCAATGTCATTGAATGAATACAGATTGTATGAAGCCAGAAAAGCAGAAATGGACTACTGGCGTGAAAAATCGAGAGAAGAATCAGGAGCAGGACCTTCTTTTATGAAGAATCTCCGGTTAAATAATCCGGCTGTTGAAAAAGTTTTCGGGACAGATGTTATAAGCATTACTCCCCAGGGAAGTGCAGAATTGATTTTTGGATATAACATTTCTAAATACGATAATCCCCTGCTTCCGGTAAGGAACAGGAGAAACGGATCATTCATATTCAAAGAAAAAATTATGATGAATGTGACCGGTACAATCGGAGACAAAATGGAAGTGGGACTGAGTTATAATACTGAAGCTACCTTTGATTTTGAAAATAAGACAAAACTTGAATATTCCGGTAAGGAAGATGAGATCATTAAGAAAATTGAAGCAGGGGATGTTTCATTTTCACTTCCCGGAACGCTTATTACAGGCAGCCAGAGTTTGTTTGGTTTAAAAACCGAACTTCAATTCGGACATCTTACGGTTACCAGTGTGATAAGCCACCAACGAGGAGAATCGTCATCAATTAATGTTCAGGGAGGAGCACAATTAACTGAATTTGAGGTTGATGCCGATGAGTACGATCTAAACCGTCACTTTTTTCTCTCACACTTTTTCCGCGATAATTACAACAAATGGCTTGCGAATATGCCATATATCGAATCACAGGTTCAGATTCAGCAAATTGAAGTATGGATAGTCAACAAACAAAATGATTTCGAAGAAGTAAAAAATATTGCTGCATTTATGGATCTTGGTGAAGGGTTGAATGAAGATGGAGAACCTAATTATTATTCTGTATCGGTAATTAACGCAGGCAGAGGAAGAAACCAACCGGTAAGTAACGACAATAATAATCTTTATCGGGAATTGTTAAGGTATGAATCGGAAATAAGAAAAATAAGCACAGTTGAAAATGCAATTCAAACTGTTTCAGGGAATGAATTTGAAGCAGGAAGAGATTATATTAAGATGGAAAGTGCACGCCCGCTTTCAGAAAGAGAATATTCTGTCAACAGGGAGCTTGGTTATATATCTTTGAACTCCCCTCTCCGTAACGATGAAATTTTAGCAGTTGCCTATACCTATACATACAGAGGCAAAGTTTACAAAGTTGGGGAATTGGCTACGGATATTGATGGAAGCGATGTTGTCATTGTGAAAATGTTAAAGGGGACTACTCCTTCACCCAAATACCCGACCTGGGATCTTATGATGAAAAATGTATATGCCATTGGTGCCTACCAGGTAAATCGTGAGGGATTTATTTTAAATGTTTTATACCGTGATGATAAAACAGGGATGCCTGTAAATTACCTGTCTGAAGATGATACAACGGTCATATCAGCTAATGTTCAGGAAACTCCTTTATTAAAAGTACTGGAGTTAGACAATCTTGATTCAAGAAATGAACCAAATCCTGACGGACAATTCGACTATATTGATGGTCTTACCATTAACTCAAGAAACGGAAGAATTTATTTTCCATTGCTTGAACCCTTTGGATCAGATCTGAGGAAAAAGATAACAGACGATTCTGAGACGGATATCCTGAAAAACAGAACAGCGAATAAATATGTTTTTCAGGAATTGTATGACTCAACAAAAACAAAAGCGGAGCAAATGGCTGAAAAGAACAAATTTATGCTAAAAGGCCAATACCAATCAGCATCCAGCTCAGACATACAACTCAATGCAATGAATATTCCCAAAGGTTCAGTAATTGTTACTGCAGGAGGGACCCAGCTTACGGAGGGAGCAGATTACACTGTTGATTACACACTGGGAAGGGTGAAAATTATTAATTCAGGTTTGCTTGAATCCGGTACTCCAATACGGATTTCTCTTGAGAGCAATTCCCTGTTTAATATACAGACCAAAACTTTGCTTGGAACTCATCTTGATTACAGGTTTTCTGAGAATTTTAACATTGGAGCAACAGTTATGAATCTGACAGAAAGGCCACTCACTGAAAAAGTAAACATGGGAGATGAGCCGATCTCAAATACCATTTGGGGACTGAATACTTCTTATCGGACGGAAAGTCAATTGCTTACTACTTTAGTTGATAAAATCCCACTGATTGAAACAAAAGAACCGTCAAGCATATCGATCGATGCGGAATTTGCACATCTTATTCCGGGCCAGGCAAAAACAATCGGGAAAAGTGGTGTAGCATATATTGATGATTTTGAAGCGGCACAAACCAAAATTGAAATGAAGTCATTCAATAACTGGACGCTGGCCAGTCCCCCGAAAGACAATTTGTTTTTTTACGGAGATCAGGATAGTCTCCGCTCAGGGTATGGACGTGCTAAACTCGCCTGGTATGTGATTGACCCTTTGTTCTATGGTGGCAGCGGATTAAAACCTGGCAATCCGCAGGTTGATGAGGATTTAAAAAGTCATTATGCACGCAGAATAGAAGAAAAAGAAATATTTCCTGAGAAAGATAACGAAATTCCTGGGCAGAACTATCTGTCTGTTCTTGATCTTTCGTATTTTCCTCAGGAACGCGGGCCATATAATTTCGATCCAAATCTTCAGTCAGACGGAAGACTGACTAATCCTGAACATCGTTGGGGAGGAATAATGCGGGATATCAATTGGAGCGATTTTGAAACAGCGAATATTGAGTTCATTGAATTCTGGATGATGGATCCTTTTATTGAGAACACTGATCATACAGGAGGTGATCTGTATATTCAGCTGGGTGAAATTTCTGAAGATATTCTCAGGGATAACCAAAAATCATTTGAAGGCGGATTGCCCAAAGGTCCGGATGATAGAACCACATTGGTAGACACAACAGTTTGGGGTATTGTTCCGGAGAGAGGTGCATATGCAAGTACCTTTGTTCCGGAAGCACGGCAATACCAGGATGTAGGACTCGATGGAATTTCTTCTGTTGTCGAAACTAGCTGGCATAGTGATTATCTGAGTGCAATTCCTGTTGATGAGAACCATAAAACTGCCTTTACAAATGACCCCTCGGCGGATGATTATGAATACTATCTTAGCGATAATCACGATTCTGAGGATCATGGTATTTTTCAACGCTATAAGTATTTTAATAATATGGAAAATAATTCTCCCAGTACGGAGGAGTCGGGAGAGGAATTTTCATCGGCGAACAAAAACACTCCTGATATTGAAGACATCAATGGCGATAATACCCTGAATACTGTTGAAACATATTTTCAATACCATGTGTACCTGAATCCGGATGACCTGGATGAAGTTGGAGAAAATTTTATAGTTGACCGTGCAGAAAAAAGTATTAACGGATATTCAGCACCGGTAAAATGGTATCAATTCAGAATTCCACTGAGTGAATGGGAAGGAAAAATGGGAGGAATAGAGGATTTTAAATCCATTCGTTTTATGAGAATGATACTATCAGGTTTCGAAGAGGAAGTAGTTTTGCGTTTTGCTACTCTTGATCTGGTACGTGGTGAGTGGAGAAGATATAATCTTGATATTAGCGAAACTGCCCCTGCAGCCACACAGCAATACGGAGCAAATGATTTTGAGGTTTCTGCTGTGAATATAGAAGAAAATGCATCCAAGCAGCCTGTTAATTATGTATTACCGCCGGGAATTGACAGAGTGATTGATCCTTCCAATCCCCAGGTTGCGGAATTAAATGAACAGTCCATTCTTCTGAAGGTGAAAGATCTCCCCGATGCAGACGCCAGATCTGTGTTTAAGAATGTTCAGCTCGATCTCAGGCAGTACAAAAAGATGAAAATGTTTGTTCATGCCGAGGCTCTTCCCGGACTAGAGGCTGAATTGGACAGTTTTGAGGTTTCTGCATTTATCCGTATCGGTTCCGATTACCAGAACAACTATTATGAATATGAAATTCCACTGGCTGTTACTGCACCGGGTACTGCTTATAGTAATGGTAGCAGAGCAGTCTGGCCGGATGAGAACGTTTTGGATTTCTTTTTGGAAGAATTTGTTGACCTGAAGAAAGAAAGAAATGAGATGGTAAAAATTGATCCTCTTAATTTTTCTTCTCAAAGTGTGTATACTAAGCGTCACAATGATAAAAATACGATCAAGGTGAAAGGGAATCCGAATTTGAGCAACATCAGGCAAATAATGATAGGTATCAGGAATCCAGGTGATGCTTCCAGCTATTATCAGCTAAATGACGGAATGAGTAAATCAGCAGAAGTGTGGTTCAATGAACTGAGGCTTACAGATTTTAATGACAGGGGAGGATGGGCTGCAAACGGAAGAATTCAGGCTCAGCTTGCAGATTT